>JASLRP010000589.1 GCA_030743915.1 SAR202 cluster bacterium
AACGACACTGCCAGCTTCGGAAGCAGGGATATTCCCAGAACAACTCCACCTGTCTGGAGTATCTGTCCGCCGATCTCAGATTCCGATCTTGCGATTGGCAACCCGAATGCCATCAACGCCAGTCCGCTCAATCCAGGGGCAAACTGCGCGAGCCAACCGAACGCAAGTCGATTTCGGACCCCATTATTGATTTCGTCAATGGTTTGTTCCAAGTTAATGTAATACCCCATGTTTTACTGATACATATAATAACATAACCATATATATACTTATTTCGTAACGATGCCCTCAAATCCGACAGACATTGACTTTGGAAGGTTGTTGCGATCTTCGCGATATTATCGTATATTGCTGGTTAAATAACCAGTTTCCGCCTTGACATTGCGGCAGTCGGTTAATTTACCCCGAAAGGGACGGGGGTGACATCCCGGTGTGTCACGTGTTTGAGCACTGATATTGACACATGTTGAGGTTGTATATAATGACTAATGGTCACAATTCTCACTCTGATAGCGATGCATATCTTAAAGACCTCAATGGTTCACATGCTGGCAGGCTAACAACCATCTGTGAAGATGAGATACCCATAGGGCGTCAACCAGGGTTGGATGGCCTTACTGTGGAAGGTGACTTCCTGGACTGTTCCAGGGTGCACGCCAAGATCATACGGCAGGGTGACCACCTATTCATAAAAGACATCGGAACCCTCGGAGGTGGAACACCCTTCGGCACCGCCATTAATGGCAGAACAATCGAGCCGCTGGTGAAACACCAGCTTGTGAATAACGTAATCATCAGGCTTGGCCGCATCGGCGGCAAGCAGTTCAGGTTCGTGAATCCAGTGACCGGCACAGTAGGACAAACGTACACTTCCGAGGACATCCAGGTGGATACCGACCAAAACTACGTTCGCATCAAGGGCGAGGAGCTGAACCCGCCACTGCCTCCCTTGCAGACTCGCGTCCTCAAGATTCTCCACGACCGCAACGGGCAGGCGATAAGTCGCCAGATTCTCTGGTCCGAGGCCTGGGACAACTCGGAACGGGTGATGGTGTACGGCCCGGTCAACAAGGCAGTGCAACGGTTAAACATCCGGTTGAAAGATGAGATGGGGTTGAAAGATTACCCCATCAAGCCCGTTCGAGGCATAGGCTACAGGCTCATGCTCGACGACCAGGGATAGACACTTTTCAAGCCTACAGCGCGGATTCAACTGCCAGTCCCGAACAAGCTGGCGGTTGACGTTGCGCGTGTGAATGCGCATGAGTTCGACACCCCCCTCTTCGCAAGAATTCCCAGCGGATGACGTTCTCCAGCAACTTCTGCAAGTCAACACCGCATTTCTGTCTGCTGGTCCGAGAGAAGCTCTGGCCCGTCTGCAAGACCACTTTCAGGATATTGCCAGTGGCAGTGTGAGCCCATCGCCTGCTGACCAGCGAATGATTGCCGTCCTCGCCGAGCATTACCTGCCCCGCTGGTTGATGGGAATGCCCGTCAGAGGCGATTCCCCGAAACCGGATTCTCCCACCCCCAACGCTCCGACTGTTCCGTCGGCTCAGACAGATCGGTCCCCGTTGGATGAACTCCTCGCGCGGTACGACGATGTAGCGCAGATTTCAGCAGGCCAGTTGTCATTCGTTTACAAGGCCAAATATCCGACCGGTCATGAGAATGCCGGGCAAGATGTGATACTCAAGGTCCCCGTCCCCAACGACGGTGATTCGGACACTGTGTGGCAGGCGGAGCGCCATGCTCTCCAGACGTTGAAGCCCGTCAGGCATCTGCATATCATCGGCATGAACGATGCGCATGTTTTGCCCTACCCCTGCATCGAGTTGGAATATATGCCCGGAGGCGATCTCGGACAGGAGGAAGGCTCTGTTTTTGAACCTGTGGAGGCGGCCACCACAGCCCTGCTCATCGCCAAAGCGGTCCAGACGGCCCACGGTCTGGGCCTGTATCATCACGACATCCGCCCGGAAAACATCCTTTACGACCACAAGCGTCAGCCCAAGCTCAGCGACTGGGGCATGAGCAGGCAGGCATCTGCGACTGGCTCCGTCAGTCCGTCCGATGATTTTTTCAGAAGGAAGAAGATCAACCCGAACTATGCCGCGCCTGAGCAATTGGACACACGATTTGGCGTCAGTCAGGCCAAAACCGATGTTTATCAGTTGGGACTGCTCCTCTACGACATGCTCACTGGATTTGAGGAGACTGCCACCCGAATGTCCAACGAGGGCGCGCTGAATTTCACGCCATCCTCGCTTGCTGAACAGTTGGTGGTCGGCCCGGACATCGACGGCATCCTGGAGGGAGCGCTGAGAAAATCCGTATTCGAGCGCATCACCATTGACGATTTCGGACAGGGCCTTGCAGAATTCCTCGACGGAATCTGGGAAGACGTGGCCGTAAAGCCCACCCTGCCCGAAGGTCCGCAAGCTGCGAAACCTGCTGACACACAAGGCCATAACGATGCTCTCTGAGCCTGAAGCAGGCCGACTGCTTGCCACCCTGGTGGACCTGACCGATCATGTCGGTACAAACTCCACACTCAGAAACCAGCTTGAGTCCCTGTCCTCGGAGGTCGAACGACAGACGAATGACATCAAAGAGGCGATGCTGGGCGATCTGGGGCAAAACCTCTGGGCCACTCTGGACGAAATATTGCAGATACCGTCCGAGTGACGCTCCGTGACTAACATCGGCTGAGCCGCTTGCTGATTCAGGCTGTCCCGCTGGGTCTGCTCTCACCCGTCGGATTGACGGCGCATCCATTCAGTCCGTTCGCTGGATTATGAAGCTGTTAACGTGCGTTGATACACAAAATCGGCGCTGACGAGCGCCGCGCGGTCATTCTGGCGAGACTCCCGACATCATCACCAATTCGTCGAAGTATGACGTGTGACCGGAAGCGCCACGACCGCTAAGGAAACACACCCTGCTGAGACCCTGAGGGACATCGACCGTGGCGTCACTGACAACCATGACTCCGTCCAACCAGATGTTTAGCTTTCCGGTGATTGTGTTAATCAGCATCTGGACCAGCGTCCAGGTTTCAGAATAGTTGGCTATGACCGAGCCTCGGAACCACCAGCGATGCGACTCGTTCACGTGTATCCCTATAGACCCGCCGATATCGTCTTTGTGACGGACCAATATGCTGTTGTTGGTGTTATTGTCGGGCGTGGGAAACATCCAGACGCTCAACGACACCTTGCCAACGAACTCGTTGGGCAGATTCTTGCATATGTAGTTGTCTCGGGTGACGGCGATTGACGCTTCGCCGACCTTCTTCACTGATTTGGACACCGCGATAGTCCCGCTTTCTCCACCTTCGAAAATGTCCCAGCCATCTGGGTGCGCGCCGTCTTCGTAGCCTTCTCCGTTCTCGGTGAAACTCAACTTCTTCTCTTCCACCACGATCCTGACATTATCCGCCCTCCCCTGGTAATCCCAACCCCGTCCTGCAATCCTGATCTTGATGATACGGGCGGCAGAGGAGTCGATCCCTTTCAGATTATCTGAAGTGAACTCGAACCAAACGCTCTGTGACACTGCGACAGCGATGGGATTCTCGAATTCCTGGGGGTTGCCGCATGTGCTGGAGGTGAGGTGCGAGAATATCCAGTCCACCGTCTTCTCCTGCTCGGTGGCTGTCATATATGTCAGGCGTATCTGAATCGGCGTTTCCGTCCCTTTGTTTCCACAGCCGAGAATGACTGTTGAGTCAATGGACATCACGTCAGCCATGACCTTCACCGAACTGGCGCTCCTGATATCCAGATCAATGCTCTGCGCCACAGACACCTCAGAGAAACAACCGCCATTGCCGCGAGAGTTGAACTCCAGAGACTGGGCGCGGGTTCCTGCCTGATCCAGCACAGCTATGTCGTCAACGCTGCCGCACTGATACTGGCCTCGCTCCCAGCCATCCAGACCCACCAGGAAGTCGGCGTTGACTAGCGTTCGCACCTCGAAATTATCGACATGAATCCGAGCGGCCTCTCCTCCGCGCCCTTCATTCCAGGTCCGTCCGGTGACCCAGTACAGATTGCGCATACTCGACGCGAAGGTCGTGTCGGCGCCGACCAGTTCCCCGTTCAGGTAGAACCTCATTACTCCGTTGATGCGAGTGACCTTCACCTCGTGCCACTGGCCCGGACTCCATGTTGGAGGGTCGTACTTATCGTGCAGTCCCTGTGAGGCCGTCAGATTTCGAGCCACAATGTTGAATCCGCTGGTCTTGCCGTGGAATTGGAATTGGTAACCCACGTGAGCGCCACTGGGTTCACCTTCGGCCAGGTTGCCCAGCCAGAAACCGACGTTTTTGTCGCCAGAAACCCAATCGGGTTTGATGTCAAATAGCAACTCGAAATTTTCCAGGTCTGCCAGATTGTGTCTGGTGCGCAACTGGATATCGTTGGAGGAGCCAGTTTCGAAGAATAGAGCGCCACCGACCTCATCCAAAGACCCGCCTGTCCCATCGTTCAAAACCCACATCTCAGGATCGATGATGCCATCGTCGAAGTTGTCAACTCTGGGCACCGATACTGCGATGGGTCTGGCGTATTCAGCGGAATCATCGCCTCCGGCATTTACCGCGTAAATTATGCCATCCAACACACCGACTGCGGCTCCGTTGCGAGGTTTGCTCAGGTTGTCCCATTGCTCGAACGGGTCGAGGCCATCGCCGGTGATCAGCGCTCTTTCCACCGTCTCGGTATGACCTGCTCCGAATGTTCCGGTGTGCCCTCCGATGACATAGACATAACCGCCCGTGACAGCTATTCCTGGCAGAGCGCGGGTGACGCTGAGTTTTACAGAGATTACGTCCCACGCTCCCAACACGCCGCCTGCCTGGATTGGAGCGCGTTCTATACTGTCATGTATCGTCCCGTGACGTCCTCCGCCGAGAGCATACAGGTAGCTCTGACCCCCGTGAGACAATATCATCAGTCCTGCTTCGTGGCGATTGTTGACGGTTGGCGAGGTGACTGTCCAAGCAGACAGAGTCCCGTCAGAGCCTATCGTGGCGAATTCCACGGTGTTGATGAAGCCATTGTTGGACTCAACTCCGCTGACAGCGTAGATTCGACCATCATGCACCGCCACGGCATGACCGAACCGTTTTCCGTTCAGTCTTGTTTCCTCTCGCCAAGAGCCGATATCTCCATCCGTCCCAATCCGAGCGCTGCACACACTGGTGAGGGCGTTGTCGAAGCCGTTGATTCCTCCGACGATATAGACCGTTGCGGTCTGAGCGTCGAATGCGGATATGACGCCATAATCGCCGGAAGAGAATGCCGGACACCGAGTCTGAGTGACCGTCTCCCAGGAGGCCACTGCTCCGTTGACCACCGCGCCGCGCATGTAGCTGTCTCCTCCTGAACTGCCTGAGAGGACATACAGGTACTTCTCGCCCGAAGGCGCCACGTATGGAATCACCGGATTGGTGGCATATGAACTCGATGGGTCCTTCAACGGAATCCAACTGAACGACGCGGGCGGTGTCACCATTATCTCTATGTCACTGGCGCTGCCATTGGACACCAGAGCGCCTTTTTCGTCGTAAGAGTAGAATCGAGAGTCATAGGGGAATCCGACGCGAACATGATGCTGGCCCGCGCTCAATTCGAGAGGAATCTGGACCTGGAATTGTTTTGTTATCTCGGAACCGTAGCCCTGAGCGTTATCTAACCCGTCATAGAGAACCGCCAGTTGCCGCTCACGGTCCCAACTGGAATTGGCGTCGGCCTTTACGATGCATGATTCCGCGCAAACACGATTGAATTTCCATCGAACCGTGATGGTGGTTGTGTCCCCTGGCGTCACGACGCTGGGGCTTGCGCTGGCCTGGATGAACTCGAATCCTGGCCCTGACACATGCAACGTGCTGGTGGCTTCAGCATGGCTTGAGGACGAATTGGCGGTCACGGTGAAACCATAACAACCCTGACCGTCGGGGCACTCTCCGCCGCCCAGAACGTCCGGCGATGGCCTGAGCGTCAGGTCTGCCGCGAATGGGGGCGTGCCCTGAGCAGGCTCAATGGTGGCGGCCACGCCTGCGGGCAGTCCGGTAACTTCGACGGTTGTTAGCTC
>JASLRP010000590.1 GCA_030743915.1 SAR202 cluster bacterium
CAAACAATTAGTGTTCAGATCTTCATCAGTTTGCATTGGTGGACCATAAGCCCCATCGAAATCGAGCGGAGTGGAATGGGGGATTCATGGACTGGACTAAGGTAGTCGAGGAACTGGTGGAGGAAGCTGGACACCGTCGGATCACGGCGAATCGATAGCTGACCGCTGAGAAAATGAATGGGGCGTTCCGAGTTGAGGAACGCCCCATTATTATTTCAACTGCAGATTTTGAAGCTAATCAGTGACTCGCACGAACTTCTGCATCCGCGCGGGGTCAAGAGTTTCTCCGACGTAGAGGTCGCCATTAGAATCCAGGGCCAGCGCGTGAGCCGCCCGAATATCGCCCGGAGTCCACGTGCTCATGCCCCAACCTCCGAGCCACTGGCCGTCCTTGTTCATCACTTTGACCCCAGCGGGATGCGTGATGGGGTTGGTGGGATCGGCGTCGGGACCAAGGCCCAGGTATCCGCCCAACTCGGCGACGTACATGTTTTCGTCGCCGTCGAAGACCATATGGTCCGGCCTATGGACGCCCTTCCACTCTCTGATGTACTCCCCTTCGGGCGTGAAAACCTGAATGCGACTGTTCTCTCGGTCAGAGACGTACAGAGTGCCCGAACTGTCGATAGTCACGCTGTGAGGAATTATGAACTGGCCAGGGCCTGAACCGGGTTCGCCCCAAGACTTGACATGCTCGCCATCCGCCGTAAAGTGGTGGACACGGGCGTTGCCGTATCCGTCGGAAACATATATCGAACCATCCAGTCCCAGGCAGACGTCAGTGGGCAGGTTGAACGGATCGCCGCTCATGCGCTCGGCAGGCTCGTTAGGGGTGCCGATGGTCATCAGCAGGTCGCCTTCGGGGGACCACTTTTGAACCACGTGAGTTCCAAGATCGGTCGTGAAGACCGAGTCGTCAGGAGCGATGAACAGATGATGCGCGGTGCCGAACACACCCTCTCCCCACGTCCTCAGGATCTCTCCAGCCGGATTCAACACGATCATGGGATGGTCGCTGCGGTTGTATGCGAAAATCTCGTCCTTGCTGTTGACTCCCACTCCCACAACGTGGTTCCATTCCCAGCCATCCGGCAGCGGCGCCCAGCCGACCACGTGTTCAAATACATACTCTCCGTAACTAACCCTCAAGCCCTGTGCCATAACGATCCTTCCTGAATTGTTGTTTGAATGTTCGTTCTCTGGGGCCGAATTATACCACGGTGCGCTCTGATTTCATGTTCCACCAGAACGGAGGCAAAGCGTGAAAAGAAAACCAGCGTTTGCGCCAGACGATAGCAGGACGTCCGGATTCAATTGCGGACATACTTCCCGCACAAAGGGTGCTACAACTCTATCGAGTCGGGCAAGTCGTCCATCGCGTAATACTGGTGGGTCACTGCGGCGCCATCAACCTTCACAACACGCAACCCTGACGGATCGTCTCCCAGCGGATATCCCACGGCGCCTGTGACCACCATCAGGAGCTTCCCATCCTCAGCGTAATTGTTGCGGTGCCAGTGTCCAGCGAACACCGCTGAAGCGTCATGCTCATGCAATATGTCCAGAATGACCTTGCGTCGGTCTCTGGGAATCACAAAGTATCCGTCGCCTTCGTCGGCATCCTCCAGAAACCACGGGTGGTGGACGAGCAGAATAATGTTGTTGCACCCGTCGGCCCTCGCCCTACTGAGATCATCTTTCAAGAATTGGACAATATTCTCCCACTCATTAGGAACGTTCACCGGATTTGAACAGACCGAACTATTTATCACCGCGAAGTGACATCCGTCATGGTCAAATGAGAAATTATCGGGACCGAACCGCTCCCGATACAGAGCCAGAGATTCGGGCGTTGGAGCGTCACCAACATCGTGGTTGCCTGACACCCAGTAGATGGGGATGTCGTCGTCCAGCATATCGGTGATGCGGAACAGTTCGTCAAGTTGGCTCTGATCACTGGGATCGTGAACCATGTCGCCGCACATGGCAACAAAGGCGGGTTTCATCCGGTTGGTCGCCTCGATAGCCTGTGTGTAGAGCCTGGACTCGTCTGCGAATCCGGTTATCTTTTTCGGAGCCTTTCGCACGAACAACTGCCTGCTGCGTCGCTCCTCGACTTCCTCATCGGTCAGTCCACTGAAAAATGCGAACATTCCGAATTGCGGGTCTGCCATCTGCACAAAGAAAAAAGCCAACTGAACACCTCTGAGGGGTCAAGATATCGGGTATTCCCGATTAAGCGACTACCTGTTTCGTTCGGCGTAGGTCTCGTGAGCGCGGTCTATGGCCGCCACTCTACCTGCTACCAGAGGCTCCTGGCGGGACGTTACCCACTCGTTCGATCTTTTGATGCTCTTGATTGAACCCTGGAACTGGGGCATGACGTAGCGGGCCAGCAACTCGTAACTGTGGAGCATTTTGTCTCGTGGCGCCCAGTCTATGGTCTGGACCAGCAATCCGCCGAATCCGCCGCTTTGCTGGTCCAACCGATGAACGGCTTCGATGAGATCGTCGGGCGTGCCCACAACCCACGAGCCATTCTCGGCCATGTGATCCACCACATTTTCGATTGGCCCGTTGTATGCCGGAGGACGACCGTTGGTGCCTTCGGTGTACTCTCGCAGGAAACGACCAGCGCCCAGGCGGACCTCATCCCGTGCCTGTTGGCGGTCCTCTGCCAGATGGACAGGAAGGGTCAGCCTCCAATCGTCCCGGTTGACGGTCTGGCCGTGTTCAGCCGCCGATTCTTCAGCCACTTCCCACAGGAATTCCAGAGGCGAAGGCCCTTTCGAAGGATCGCGGGGCACCGTGATAGTCAGAACTGCCGCTCCGTACTTGCCCGCCAAAGCCACACCCGCCGGCGATTGCACCGACGCCACGGCGATGGGCATATAGGGTCGCTGGAATGGACCCAACTGTAGGCTCGCCTCATTGAGTTCGAACCAGTCACTCTTGTAGGTGATCGGTTCGTCCTCGGTAAACAACCTCAAGATGGTTGGATGGATATAGGGCAAGTTTCAGA
>JASLRP010000591.1 GCA_030743915.1 SAR202 cluster bacterium
GCATTGTCCTGACCGCCCAGAGCGACCACGCCATAGAACGCAAAAATCAGCGCAAAGATTTCCAGGCCAGATATTACGATGCCCTTGAGCATGAAATTCGGATACCTTCCCTCGTGACTCAACTCGTGTTTCAGTGTACCATCTGTCCTGAGCTTGCCAAAGCAACACTCTGACGCCTAACAACCTGTCCCTGAGGTAAAAAATGCAGATCACACCACACGTCTACAACATGCACATCGACGACGGAGGCATCTCCCATCCCGGCGGAAGCAACAACTTCTTCGTCGGCGACCCATCCGAGGAGATGATCCTCATCGACACCGGAGACTACGAGCGCGAGTGGACTCGCTCCATCCTCGATTACTACGAGGAGTTGGGAAAGCCGAAGATCACCGCCATCGTCATCACTCACGGTCACGGCGACCACACGGGCGGGCTGGACAGGATTTACGAAGAGATGCAGGCTCCTGTGAGGTGCCATCCCAAGCTGGTGAAGCGCATACGGAAAATATTGAACGACGATGACGCCGTGGTCGCGCTGAAGTCACGAGAGCGCATCGTCACAGGCGGCGGCGTGGGTCTGCGAGCGCTGTTCACTCCGGGTCACGAAGTTGACCACGTGTGCTACTACCTGCGCGAGGACCGGGTAATGTTCACCGGCGACACCGTGTTGGGAGGAAGCTCAACTTCGGTCGGCGACCTGGCGGCGTACATGAAGTCGCTTGAATTGATCCAGAAATTCAAGCACGACACCGTCTGCCCTGCCCACGGCCCTGTGGTCCCGGCGCCCAGAGGAGCCAACCTCGTCCGGTGGCAGTACGAACACCGTCTGGGACGAGAGCGTCAGGTGATGGCCGCCCTGGAAAAGGGAATCTCCGAAGTGACCGAGATAACCTCCGACATGTACCCGAAGAACCTGAAAAAGGGACTTCGGCCCTCCGCAGAGCGCAACGTAAACACCCACCTCCAAAAGCTCATCAAAGAGGAGACCGTCGAAGAGACGCCTGCCAGCTTCAAGCTGAAGAGTTAAAGGCCCTATTCCACCGGTCATTTCTCAGAAACGGTGGTGGTATGCTGATCTCCGAACTTCCCGGATACACCCTTGAGCAGGCGCAGGCCGTGGGCGGCCACTAGACCCGCTCCGATGGCGATGGCCGCGGGCGCTCCCAGCAGAGCGGCGATGGCCCCGGTCTGGAATCCTGTGGTATTAGTGAGACCAAAGCCGAACGACTGGACGCTCAACACCCTGCCTCTAAACTCATCTGGGACCCTGGTCTGGAGCAGTGTGTCCAAGACCGTGAACCAGACCGCGCCCATGAAATGCGCTGTCGCGAAGATCACCAGGGATGCTATGAACCATTCCGACCAGGCAAACAGCATCAGAAATCCACCAAATCCTGTGTATCCCAGGACCATCAATCGTCCCTTATTGTTGATGTCGCCCTTGGTGGAAAGTATCAAGGAAGCTGCCAACGCGCCCACGCTGCCGGCTGAAGCCAGATATCCCAGTCCCGTCGGACCGACTTCAAGCACGTCCCTGGCCATGACTGGCAGCATTGCGTAATGCCCCCAACCAAAAACCTCGCCAATCACTCCCATAATAATGAGCGAGCGGACTATGGGAGTCGTGAACACGTACCTGAGTCCTGCTTTCAGGTCGTGGACTGGCGAGGACCGTTCCGATCTTCTCTGAGACTCCACGCCTCGCAGGAGACTCAACAGCAGAGCCGCCGTCAGCCCAGCGCAGCCCATGATCAGGTAGATCCATCCAATGTCCGCCTTCTCCACAACGAAACCCACCAAAGGAGGCATCAGGATGCCAACTCCTTCATCGGCGGCAAGGACCGCCGCGTTGGCGGCCAACAGATTGGCCCTGCCGGCAACGTCAAGGACCATAGTGCGGGTAGCGGTGATCTTTACGGAAGCTGCCAGTCCTCGAAGGAATGCCATCGCCAGCACGTGCCACAGAGCGATGTGATTGGTGAAAATCAGGAACGCGATGGTGAACGACAACGCTACCTGCGCCATCTGTCCGGCGACAATGAGTTTCCTTTTGTCCACGCGGTCCACGACCACACCTGCAAACAGGCTGCCCATCACCAGGGACACGCCACTCATGCCGGCAGTTGCTCCAACCCAGAAGGGCGAGTCTGTGAGCGTCAGAGCCAGCCAGCCGCTCGCAATGAAGTAGCTGATCACCCCAACTTCATCGAAGAGGATAACCAGCCACATCAGCCTGAATTTGGGATTGCGAAGTATCAGCCACATGTCGTTTTAGGGGCGCCAGATTTCAGGGTTTCAGGTGTTCGGAAATTCGCCATTCTGAGGCCGCGCCCAAGGAATCCAGTCGCAAGAAATTCATCGCTTGTCTGGCAGTGGCCAGATGTCTCGTCCAGACTCAGCATGCAGGGTCTGTTATTGCATACGCAACCAATTACTCATCGGCCAGGACGGCATCCTGCTGATCTCTGAACTTCACGGACGCGCCTTTCAACATTCGCAGGCCGTGGGCGGCCACTATGCCCGCCCCGATTGTGATGGCCACGGGCGCTCCCAGCAGAGCGGCTATGGCCCCGGTCTGGAATCCCGTGACGTTTGAGAGACCAAACGAGAAGGACTGGAGACTCAACACCCTACCTCGCATGCCGTCCGGAACGCTGGTCTGAAGCATCGTGTCCAAGATCGTGAATGACGCTACACCCAAAAAGTGCGTCACCCCAAGCAGGAACAACGACAGCAGGAACCACGGCGACCAGGAGAACAGGACCAAGAACACGCCCAGCCCGATGTAGCCCGCCATCATCAGACGCCCCTTATTGGCAATGTCACTGCGGGTTGACAGAATCACTGACGCGATCAGCGCCCCAACGCTGCCTGCCGAGTACAAATATCCCAGTCCCGTGGGGCCCATCTCCAGTGCGTCGCGGGCCATCACCGGCAGCATCGCCTCGTGGCTCCAGGCGAAAATCTCCCCGACCAACCCCAGGATGATGAGCGAGCGCACAATGGGAGTGGAGGCTACGAACCGCAGTCCCGCCTTCAGATCTTGGATCAGTGAAGTTTGCTCTGACCTGCTCTGAGACTTCACGCCTCTGAGTGAGCTTAGCAACAGAGCCGACAAAAGCGCGGCGCATCCCATCAACACATATATCCATCCGATGTCGGTCTTCTCCATCATGAGGCCCACCACCGGCGGCATGAGGATGCCCGCGGAGATGAAAGCGGCGTCAGTCGCAGCGTTAGCGGCAAGCAGGTCGGCTTTGCCTACCACATCCAAGACCAGAGTGCGAGTGGCGGTGATCTTCACCGAGCCTGTCATGCCTCGAAGAAACGCCAGCGCCAGCAAGTGCCACAGGGCGATGTGGTCGGTGAATATCAGCGACGCGATGATGAACGATGGCGCCACCTGCAGTATCTGATTTGCGATTATCAGTGTGCGCTTATCCATCCGGTCCACGACCACGCCCGCGAAAAGGCTGGTCAACATATGAGATAGTCCAAACACGCCGGCGATTGCGCCGACCCCAAACGGCGAATTGGTGAGCGTCAGCGCCAGCCATCCGGTCGCAGTGAAGTAGCTGAACCCTCCTATTGTGTCGAAGAGGACCACAAACCACATCAGCCTGAATTTCGGATTGCGCAGTATCAGCCACATATCGTTGGTCCCAGAATTAAAACCTCAGTCTTGCAAATGTGAACGGACGTGAAGAATCTCGTCGTATGTCAAAGTCAGTCGTCCCGTGAATGACCAGATGCTTCGCCCAGACTCAGCATGGCGAATCCCGGGTTCCAGCGCGTTGATCATTCCTCGGCCAAGACGTTAGCCTGCGGGTCTCTGAATCTCAAGGACACGCCCCGCAATAGTCGGAAGCCGTTTGCGGTGACAATGCCCGCCCCGATGGCGATGGCCACAGGCGCTCCCAGCCAGGCGGCTACGGCCCCTGTCTGGAACCCCGTGACGTTGGACAGGCCAAAGCCGAAGGCCTGGACGCTCAGAACCCTGCCTCTCATATCATCCGGCACGCTGGTCTGGAGTGTCGTCTCCAGGATCGCGAACGAACCTGCGCCCATGAAGTGCGATATCCCGAGCAGGATCAACGACGTCACGAGCCACGGCGACCACGCGAACAGCAGCAGGAACACGCC
The DNA here is from genome assembly GCA_030743915.1 of SAR202 cluster bacterium. Lineage (GTDB taxonomy): Bacteria > Chloroflexota > Dehalococcoidia > Lucifugimonadales > UBA1123 > UBA1123. Next base: position 4,147 of record JASLRP010000591.1, read on the forward strand.
CATGCCGATGTACCCCGCGATCATCAACCGTTCCTTGTTGTTGATGTTGCTGCGGGCCGACAGAATCAGCGACGCGATCAGCGCTCCCACGCTGCCCGCCGAGTACAGATATCCCAGACCTGTGGGGCCAACCTCCAGCACGTCGCGGGCCATCACTGGCAGCATCGCCTCGTGTCCCCATCCGAAAATCTCTCCGACCAATCCCAACAGAATCAGCGAGCGCACAATGGGCGTGGTGATGACAAACCGTATCCCGGCTCCCAGGTCTTGAAGCGGTGATGTGCGCTCGGCCCTCTTACGAGACTCAACACCTCGAAGGAAAAACAGCAAAGAAGCCGCCGTGAGTCCAGCGCATCCCATGACGATGTACATCCATCCGATATCGGCTTTCTCCACCACCAGACCCACAATCGGAGGCATGATGATCCCCATTATGGTGAATGCGGCGATGGTCGCCGCGTTGGCCGCCAGCAGGTTGGACCTGCCCACAATATCCAGGATCAGCGTGTGAGTGGCGGTGATCTTCACCGATGCTGCCAACCCTCTCAGAAATGCGATCACCAGAATGTGCCACAGAGCGATGTTGCCGGTGAATATCAGAAATGCGAGAGTGAACGAGAAGAACATCTGCACCATCTGGCCGGCGATTATCAGCTTCCGTTTGTCCAGTCGGTCCACAATCACGCCGGCGATCAGACTGGCCGTCGCCAGAGCCAGGCCGCTCATGCCGGCAACCGCTCCAACCCAAAAGGGCGAGTCGGTGAGCGTCAGAGCCAGCCAACCGCTCACGGTGAAATAGCTGATCACCCCGATTTCATCGAAGAGGATAACCAGCCACATTAGCCTGAATTTTGGGTTATGAAGTATCAGCCACATAATCGGTAACGAGGGGTCAGGAATTGCTGTCGGGAGCCATTACGAAGAATCCGATCGCAGGCGAGCAACATGTCGCGCGCGACCGGATGATTTTCTCAGATTCAGCATGACAAATGCGCGGGCGCCGGCGCAAGTGGTCAATCTTCAGATTCGGTGGCGGGTTCCTCTCGGTATGTTGCGGACATGACTGTCAACATGATCAACCCTGCGGAGGCCACAATTCCTGATCCGAGGGTAATAGCCATTTTCACACCCAAGAAACTTATGAATGCCCAACGAGTCCAGGCTCCAACAACGCCTAATAATAACCCGCCAGGCTGACTGGAAATAGACCAGGTCCGCCATATCCGCGTATTCGAGAAAGCAACCAACACGAATTGAAGGCCCAACACCCTGCCCCGCATCTCATCTGAAACTTTGGTCTGGAGTAGAGTGTCCATAATCGCGTAGAAGCTTGTTCGCATGAAGTACGCAATCGCCATCAGAACAGCAAACAGAACAAGCCACGGCGACCAGGCGAAGAACATCACCGATACGGCCATGCAGATGTAGGCGGCCATCATCAGTCGTGGCTGG
>JASLRP010000592.1 GCA_030743915.1 SAR202 cluster bacterium
AGGCCGAGGCGATATGGGGCGCGGCGCGGGCATACCTGAACGAGAACCATTCCAGGCTTTGGGAGAGCGCAAAAACTGACCTCGCTGTCAGCGTAGAGGATCGAATCGGAGTCAGGCTCGCCAGCACCCACGCTATCAAGCAGGCCGCCGAAGTGGTGGATATTGCCTACAACATGAGCGGGGCAGGCGCCATATTCGCCGGAAACCCCGTCCAACGTCGGTTCCGCGATGTCCACGTCATCACCCAGCAGGTCCAGGGGCAGATGTATCATTACGACACGGCGGGCCAATTCTTCCTCGGCATGGAACCACAAGGTTCCCTATAAGCCAACCACCGTTTGGGAGCAGAGCGCATGACTACTGGTGACACACCAAGGCTGAAAATCGGAATGCTGGGAGTCGGCGCGGCGGCCCAGTGGTACTATCTTCCGGCCACAAAATTGTGGAGCGACCGCCTGGACCTCAAGGCCGTGTGCGATCTGGACATCGACCGGGCGCGGCATTTTGGTGAACTCTACGGCGCCGACGCCGTGTTCACCGACTACGAGCAGATGCTGTCCAATGCTGACATCAACGCCGTGGCGATTCTCACTCCCCACGAACGCCACGCCGAGGAAGTTCTGCTAGCTATCGAGCATGGCAAACACGTCCTCATCGAAAAGCCGATGGCTGGCTCGCTGGCCGACGCAGAGGCCATCTGTGAAGCGGCGGAGGCGCAAGGCATACAAGTCTCTTGCGCACCTCCGAACATGCTGCATCCCGGACAGCGCAGGCTGATGCAGTTGGTATCCAGCGGCGCCATTGGCGAGGTGTCGTTGGTGCGCAACACACGGTCCAGCATGGGACCAGGATCGCGGCCCGGCGCCCCGACCGACTTCAGTTGGTTCTATCAGAGCGGCGCCGGCGGCATGTCCAGCATGGCCGGTTACGGACTGATCAAGATGACCGCGGTCCTGGGGCCGGTGAAGTCCCTCTCCGCAATGTCCTGCATCTCCATGCCAGAACGAATCATGCGCGACGGGCCGGCAAAAGGCAAAGTGGTGCAGGTGGACGTTCCCGACAATAACGTGATGGTCCTGGACTTCGGAAACAACACGCTTGGCACGATGGACACAGGGTACGTGATGATGGCATCAGAAGCGCCGGACATGGAGCTTTTCGGGACCGAGGGCACGCTCTCAACCTACGGTGGAGATCAGGTGGAGAAAATCCGGCTGTACAAGGACGACTGGAAGACCGACGTGGCCGGATGGCAGGACGTGGATATTCCGAACCTCGAATCTCGCATGTCCAAGCACCCCTCCACTCTGTTGAGTCTGGCCGACGCGGTCCTGGACGGCAAACCTCTGGTCAACGGCCCTCGCCACATGGTTCACGTAGTCGAGGTCATCGAGAAGACCTGGCTAGCCGCCAAAACCCGCCAGACCGTGGACCTGACCACAACCTTCCCGATGGTCTCCTGGGAAGACCTGCCATTTGAGACCAGCACGGCAAAGCTGGTCTGATATCAGATGATTTCGCGGGGGTCAGAGGTTAGCAGTCACACCACAGGCCAGCGTGAAGGGAAGGAGACGCCGCTGCGCTCCAACAGATCCTCACCCAGGGACTGAACTTTTTGGATAAGCTCCCATTCATCAACGAATGTGGGCTTGTGATCTTCCACAACAACACGGCCGTCCACCATAACGGTGTGAACGCTACGACCATCGGCGTTGTACACAAGGTTGTTGATGGGGTTGAACAGCGTTCGCCACTCGGCTCTTCGGGTGTCGAACATGACCAGATCGGCCTTTTTGCCTTCCTCCAGCGACCCGACGTCGCCATCCAGTCCCAGAGCCTGAGCGCATCTGAGGGTCGCCAGTTCCACGGCTGTCTCAGCCGGAATCTTGGAGACGTCCCTACGTCCGTCCTTATAAAGCACTGCCGCGAGATACATGGCTCTCATGCTCTCGACGAGGTTGGAGTTGTTGCCAGCGTCAGTGCCCAGTCCCACTGGAACGCCAGCCTCCAGCAATTCAGGCAGCAACGCCGTGCTGGTCATGCCTGAGCCGCCCTTGATAGCTGCTGTGGGACACATGATGACCCGAGCGCCAAACTCGGCGATGATTTCGACATCATGCTCCGATATTCCCAGCGCGTGAGCCAGCGTAACGTTGGGACCCAAAACGCCGAGATCGGCCAATTTCTGGGTCGAGGAGACGTCCAGTTCAGAGGCGCCTTCGCCTGCGGGCACCGTCTGGCTGTGGTGGATTGTCAGCCCCGTGGAATGTTCATCGACGATTCGCTTGGCTCCGACCAGAAGTTCGTCAGAACAGTATTCGGGAGCGAAGGGCATGGCCCACGCGCCCACACGCCCTGACAGTTCGCCGTCCCATCGCTCAATGGTGTCGCCGGTCAGTTTCAGCGCTTCTTCGGTCGAGTACACCGGCAGGTTCCAGGGATTCGGCCTGTCGGTCACCTGTTGGCCGACAATGATCCGACAGCCGGATTCTCGGTATGCCTCCAGACAGGCGCCCAGATGCTTCGTGCTTCCAGGATCAACGATGGTCGTGGTGCCGTATTTCAATAGCTCAGTCAGGGCTAAAAGCGAGGTGTTGTATTCCTCTTCCGGCGTCATGATGGACTGGATTGAGAACAGGTATGGATAGTACGCCGGACCGAGGTCGTCCGGGAAGATTCCGCGAGTGGCATGAGCGTAGCTGATGTGCATGTGCCCATTCAGGAACCCTGGAGTGATCACCATATCCGTTGCGTCGATTATCCGGTCGGCGGGCGTGTCTTGCAGATCGTCGGATTTGGCAACTTGCGTGATGCGATCATCCTTGATCAGCAGAGAGCCGTCTTTCAAGATTCGACGTTCGGGGTCCACAGTGATGATGAACGCGGCGTTTTCGATCTTTGTGGTTTGTGACATGATTGTGCCCCGCAGACAGTGATACGTAATTCGGGAGTGAATATCCTGGCCGGTCAGACTTTGCCGCTATCTATTGCCAATGCTCGGGAACGATAGCCTCATCGAAACCAAACTCCGATGTAATCCAACGCTCCATCACCAGACCATCCAGATAACTGGATTCGTCTGACTCGTGGATGGTGGTCGGGCCGTTCAACCCTTCGATTACCGGAGCGAGGCCGGCGGCGTCCTGAAGTCCGCCCGTCGATTGGGCCATCACCAGCGTCGAGCCGTCGAACTTCGGAGCGAACCATCGAGGGTTGAAGTATCCCAGTGTCCGTTCAGCATCGTCACGACCGAACGGATTGTGCCTGAGATGATCGTTGATCTCCTCCAGGGGGTAGCCGGACGTCTGGCCTGCCAGCCTCAGAGTGTCGAAGAACAGCGCGGGTGTTACCACGAGTTGCGTTGCTCCACTGCCCAACGCCGAGGCGATCATCGCCACATCGTTCCCGATGGCGACTACCCTGGAAGCGTCAACCTCGGGGCGCGATACCACACACTCCAACCCACGAATCGCGTCGGCTACGATCCCTCGGAAGACGTAGCTCTCGGGGCTCTCAATTCCGGTGGTCAACAGTCCTGGGAACATGGCCGCAAAGGGCTGATCGGCGTTGCGCTGTCCCCTGCCCGCGCACGAGAAGGTGACGTAACGACTTCGCACCAGATTCGCGGTCCCTTGAGGTATGGTCTCCAGGACGCTGGCGTATTTGGGAGGCCAGTAGATGGCCGGGAACGGCCCGTCTCCCTTCGGTATGCTCAGGTATGCGTACAGGCGATACGGCCCGATGCTGGTCAATCGGACACTGTACATATCGGCGAAGTCTGTGCATCGCATGGGTATCAGCTCGACCTCAGGACGAGCGGGTGTCGCCTCCAGTTCAGAGAGAACCGCCGACCAGTAGTCGTCAAAGTCTGCTGGTATTGTTGGAGTGGCCTGGTCTGTTGTCATAATGTCCTATCCCAGGTGTTTCTTGAAGAATGATTCGATGACTGCTCCGTGCTCGGCGCGCCCCGCGCTGTGGCCCTGATTATCGTAGGGATACATGGTCTTGTCGGCGCTGGCGATCTCGTTGAATAGCGCGAATCCGGTCTCAGGCGGACAGACGTTGTCCTGCATGCCCACGTTAATGATTATCGGACACGTTATCATGTGGGCGAAGTTAATGCCGTCGAAGTAATTGAGGGTGTCCTCTACCTGATCACGGCTGTCTGGATGCAACCTCAAGTAGTCGTTGATCTCCTGGTACGGGTAGGTATGAGTGAGTTCGATAGCGTCCATGTATCCGACGAGATACGGAGCGCCCGCTGCGGCGGCTTTGATCTCTGGACGCATCGCCGCAGTAGTTAGGGTCAATCCGCCGCCTTGACTGCTGCCGGTGACTCCGATCCTGTTGCTGTCCACCTCATCTCGCGACATGAGAAAATCAACGCCCCGCCATGCGTCAACGTAGAAACCTCGATACGAGTACACATTGCGGTCCACGATCCCGTAGGTCAGCAGACCGGGATAGCCGGGGTTGAACTGGGTGTTGCTCCTGAGTTTGCCCCTGGGAGCAACAGACAGAATGGCATATCCTCGCCTTGCCCACTCCTTGGTGATGCCAGGGTCGCTCTGATAACCGGGCACGACCATGACCGCCGCCAGCGGGCCGGTCCGATCCCGTGGAATGCAGTACCATCCTGCGATTCGGACGTTATCCAGGCTGTTGTAGCAAACCTGGAACACTTCGATGTCGTCCGATGACCTCAAGGCGTCTGGAACTGCCTCCGGCTCCAACGGAATCTCGGACACATCCGATTTCACTGAATCCCAGAACTGGTCGAAGTCGTCGGGAACGCGTGCTTTGCTCTTGAAGTTTTGGTCAACTGTGTACGCCATTTGCGCCTCGCATCTGGTTGCTTGGGTTGCCGCAGCAAGTCTCTCAGAATTTATTATCTCTCACAAGTGTTCGACAAAACTCTAGCTTGCGCTCAACAACGGCTTCAGTCGATCGAGAATCTTATCCAACTCCTCACCGTCTCGCTTGTCGAAGGCACGGCGGCCCGGTGATCTGACTGTCGGCGTCTTGATGATTCCTCTTCGCCAGAAAGCCTGTTTGTACACTGTGGCGCCGAACAGGGATTCGAAGTTCAAGGCGGGTAGAATCTGGTCGAATAGGTCGCGCGCCTCGTCTGTCACAACCTGCCTGCCCTTATCGTCGGTCCCGCCACGTTCGAGCGCATCCCAGACAGCTACATGAGCTTCGGTGATATGGCCGGCAGGCATGGTTCCGCAGCCTCCCCGACGGTACTCATCCAGCAGGTATCGGCCTCCCATACCGCCCATGATGCCTTTGCAAATGTCGCCACAGGCTTCCAGCACGGCTGATATCACGTGCCCGGGAATCAGGCTCTCCTCTTTGAGATAGTCGGCGCCGGGAATCTCATTGACTATTTTGATCAGCGCGCCCGTGGGAATAGTTGGCCCGGCGGGTGGCTTGTTGTTCTGAATCCAGACCGGAACGTCGGCCGCCTCGGCCAGAGCGCCGTAGAAATCCATCATTTCCTGCTCGCCTGACATGCCGTTGGGCGGCATTGCCATCACACCGTCGACACCGGCATCGCTGGCAACTTTGGCGCGCTCGACGCAGTGATGAAGGGAGATTCCAGACACCCCGCCGATGAACGGGACCGCGCCATCGACAGTTCGGATTCCGATGCTGGTCACCTCATCGCGCTCGGCGTCGGTGAGCCTCGGCCCCTCGCTGGCGTTGACCGGCATGACGATGCCATGAGCGCCTGCCTCGATGCAGAATGACACGCATCGTCGCAAGGAGTCGCGGTCGAGAGAGCCGTCCTCCTCAAAGGGGGTCACCGGGATTGAATATACGCCTCTGTATTCCTTCTGTTTGCTGGTCATCTTCTGTCCTTATTACGCGGTTTGAAATCTGTGAATTTCACTAGTCCGGTTGTCGCGTTAGTTTTCAGCGACGTCTCGACGTTCCCACCCCGGCTCGAACATTCTCAGGAAATTCGACTTTCCGTACGGGTGTTTCCTGGCCTCATCCTCGTTCAGTTCAACGCCGAGACCTGGCGCGTCTGGCATCTCCAGATAGCCGTCTTGCACTCTTAAATAGCCAGACAACACGTCCTCTGTCCAGGGCTCAAGATAATCGTCAAAGCATTCCTGGATGAATATGTTGGGAGTGACCGCGCAGATTTGCAGAGCAACCATCGTCTTCAGCGGACTTTCGGCGTTGTGGAAGGCGACCTCTGCGTGGTGCGCTCTCGCCAGAGCGGCTATCTGGATGGACCGAAAAATGCCGCCTGTCCTCAGCGGTTCGGGGTTTATTACGTCGGTCACATTGGCTGCCAGAAATTCTGCGAAGTCGTGAAGCTCGGTCATGCGCTCTCCAGCGATCACACGCACGGGAACGCGCTTGGCAACTTCGACCAGGGCGGGTACGTCATTGGACAGCACCGGAGTTTCGAACCAGGTCACCTCGTAGTCAGCCAGCCAGTTGCCTATCTCGATGGCGGCCCCAACGCTGAACCTGTCGTGGGCCTCGATGAGAATATCCACCGACGGCCCGACGGCCTCTCTCACCGCTCCGACGAGCGATTGGACCTCGCGAGTTTCATCGCGGGACAGGTTCATGTACGCTGTGCCGAAGGGGTCGAACTTGAGGGCGGTGTACCCCGTATCCACAACTTCTTTGGCCTTCTGAGCGAACCCCTCTGGCGTCCGGTCGCCCGAATACCAGCCGTTGGCATACACGCGGACCCGGTCGCGCACCTTGCCGCCCAATAATGTGTAAACGGGAACGCCCAGCGACTTTCCGAGAATGTCCCAACATGCCATTTCGATACCTGACATGGCTGCCGTAACGTTCAGAAAACCCGAAAAATACAAGAAATTCCAGATCTCGTGGATGTTTCTAGGGTCGCGTCCGATGGCGAGATGCTTGACCTCTTCGATCTGGGCCACTGTGGGTTGAGTCGCAAGTCCGCCCGTTGCTTCACCGAAACCTGTCAGCCCCTCGTCAGTTTCGACGATCACGAATATCCAGTTCTTCCACGGATTGCCAACAACTACCGAGCGGATGTCAGTGATTTTCATTTGGTCTCGTAACCGTTCTTCTCGTCCCACAGACGAGATTCCTCGTCGCGTTCATTCGGGTCGCCGTATCCTCCTCCGCCTGATGAAAGAGCGATTATCCGATCGCCGGGGAATACCGGAACGCCAGTCTCCTTTGTCGCCAGCACCCGCTCTGTGCCATTGGAGATCAGGCTATACCTGTGGGGCAGTCCGGCCGAGCCGCCGAACAATCCGAAGGGCGGCACTTTTGCTCCGTCCCCTGCGGTATTCATGGCGGCCTCACCCTCGCCTTGATAGATGATCTCGCACACCGCTCCAAGACCGCCCCTCCACTGCCCAACTCCGGCTGAGTCGGGGCGCAGTTCGTGGTTCACAACGAACAGAGGGAACCGTTCCTCAGTGACCTCGACGCTGGGGGCGCGGATTCCGCCGGCGACATTCACCTCGCCGACTCCCGTCCATCCATCGTTCCCTGAAGACGCGCCGCCGCCGCCCCTCGCCATGAAGAAGTGCCAGATGAAATACCTCCCGGTCCGCGGGTCAGTTCCGGTAATTGCGTACCTCAATCGGCGAGAGAATCCAGCGTTCACCGCCATAGGCACGGCGTTGGCAATAGCCTTGAATATCGCCTCGATAATCTCCTCAGCGCAGTGGTTGGTGCTCATGCACACAGGCGCCGGCGGGTTGGCGTTGACGATCAGCCCTCTGGGAGCGACAACCGTGAGCGGCCCCATCGAGCCTTCGTTCTTCGCCACGTCGTATGGCGCGAGGTACATGATGGCCGCGTGAGCTATCGAACGAGTGTTAGCGTATGCGCTGTTGATGAAACCTGTGACCTGCTTGGCCGACTCGCTCAGGTCGATCTTCATGGTGTCGTCCGCGACGGTAATCTCAGCGCGAATGGGGATCATCTCACTGTCAAAGCCATCATCATCAACCAGGGACTCGCCTCTGTACACGCCGTCTGGCCAGTCGGTTATGATCTGCCTGACCTGACGCTCGGTAGCGGAGAGTATGCCGTCTATGACCGCCAGCAGCGTCTCGACGTCGTAGTGTTCGAGAATCTCAAGCATCCGACGCTCAGCCGTCGAGACCGAACCTATCTGAGCGTTAAGGTCGCCGAGGAAATTCTCAGGCAGCCTGACGTTGGCAGATAGCATACCCAGCAGGTCTTCTCTGGGCTGGCCTTTGTCGTGAATTCTCAATGGAGGAATTCTAAGCCCCTCGTGGAAAATCTCGCTGGCCGAGGGGTTGTATCCCCCGTGGGAAGCTCCACCCACATCGCTGTGGTGGGCGCGGTTGACCGTTAGAAACAGCAATTTCCCCTGGTGGAACACGGGCTTGATTACGGTGATGTCCGGCAGGTGGCTGCCGCCGTTGTACGGGTCGTTGAGAGCAAACATGTCGCCGGGATGAATGTCGACGCCAAAGGTATTCAAAACCGCTTCGCCTGCCACAGGCAACGCGCTGACATGCACGGGAATCCCCTCACCCTGAGCAATGAGTCGGCATTGATTGTCCAGGATGGCGGTGGAGAAATCCCGACTGGAGTTCAGAATCTGGGACATGGCCGTCCGAAGCATAACGTCCATCATCTCGATTGCGATGGACTCCAGGCGGTTCTCGACGACGGACAGGGTCACAGGGTCTGCGCCCGCGGCATCAGGAGTCTGAGCTTCGATGGACTCCACGTCCGTCAACTCGATGACCAGCGTTCCGTCGGCGCCCATTTCCGCGACATCGCCGTGGCCGAGAACTACGGTTGTGAACTCTGATTCCAAGATCGCAGGCCCCTGGACCTGTTCAACATCGGATAATCCGCTGACGTGGTGAACGGAAACATCTTCCCAGGCGCCCATGTGGACTTGTCTCGTGCCGGATTTTGGTCCGCTGGATGGAGTAGACTGATCTCCGTCGGATTCAGATATGCCGGGCAGAGCCGCCGAAATTGACGCCCGGAGGGTCACGAGACGGATCTCCTGCTCGGACTGGCTGTACGAGTAAAGTTCCTCGAACCGACGGTGGAAATTCTCGGCCCACTGTTCTTTTAGTTGCGAAACCTCCAGAGCGATGTCAGGCACGGGCACCGTGACTTCGTAAATCTGATCGAGGTAGCGCATATCGGCTGTGAATTCAACCACGATATCTTCATCGGACATGCCGTTCTCTCGAAGCCGCTGGCGTCCCTGGCTTTCCATCATCCTCAACCGTGAGCGCATCTCGTCCACGTCCAGGGTTTCGAGCCCGGCTGGGTGCGATTGGGAGTAATCGTACTGAAGGTCCGAGGCCAGCATTCCGAAGGCCGAAAGCACCGGGGCCGCTGGATGAACTATCACTTTGCGAATTCCGATCTCTCTGGCGACTTGGTTCGCCAACATGCCGGCAGCCCCGCCAAAGGCAACCATCGCGAACTCACGCGGGTCCAGTCCCTTGCGCACTGAGGCCAGCCGTATGCCTTCGGCGATAGAGTTGGAAACGACTCTCAAGATGCCTGCGGCCGCATCCGTGACTGACAGGCCCAGAGGGTCGGCGACCTTCTCTTGAATGGCCTTCTCCGACAAGCTGGAATCCAGATTCGCGCGGCCTCCCAGGAAGGATTCAGGGTCCAATAGGCCGAGGACCAACGCTGCATCGGTCACAGTCGGGTCATCGCCGCCCAGACCGTAACAGGCAGGGCCGGGGTCCGCCCCCGCGCTGTCCGGGCCGACTCTCAGGACGCCGCCCAGGTCCACCCTGGCGATGCTGCCTCCTCCTGCTCCCAGCGTATGGATGTCGATCATCGGAACGGCGATCTTCCAGCCGGCCTCGTATTTCTCGTTAGCCACGTGGGGCCGTCCGCCCTCGATGATCGAAATATCGGTGCTTGTTCCTCCCATGTCCAGCGCGATGACATTCTCCTCGCCCACCACCGACGCCGCATAAGCCGCGCCTTTCGCTCCACCTGCAGGGCCGGACAGTATCGAACGGACAGCGAAACGAATCGAGTCTTCGATCGGAGCCGCGCCGCCGTTGGACTGGATTATCAGCACCTTGCTTTCGTCGCTGTGTTCGTTCATGCGTTGTTGAAGATTGCCGAGGTATCTCCCAAGCTCCGGACCGACGTAGGCGTTGAGCGCCGTGGCGCTGAGACGGTCGAACTCCTTAATCTGTGGAAGAACTTGATGTGACAACGAAATGAAAGCGTCAGGAAACGCCATCCTGATCTCTGCTTCAGCCTGCAACTCGTGGTCAGGGTTCATGAAAGAGAACAGAAAACACACTGCCAGCGAATCGACACCCTCGGCCTTCAATTCCCGAAGAGCGCCCCTCAGCGCGTCCAAGTCCAGCGGAGTGTGGACACTGCCGTCGAACTTCACCCTCTCCGGAACTCCCAGCCGGAGGTAACGCGGCACCAACGGTTCCACTGGCTTCATTCGCAGGTTGTAGCGGTCCTCTTTAAGGCCCTCCCGCATCTCCAGTAAATCGCGAAAACCTTCGGTGGTTATCAGGCCGACGTTGGCCCCTTTGCGCTCAACCAGGGTGTTGGTCGCCACGGTGGTCCCGTGAACGATCAACTCGACTTCGGCGAGCAGTTGGTCCAGCGTCTGACCGTGAGCCTCGGCCACTTCGGTCAGGCCCCTCAGGACTCCAATCGACGGGTCGCTGGGGGTTGAATGAGTTTTGAAATGCCCGATTGGCTGGTCGTCCTGGGCCACAACCAGGTCTGTGAATGTTCCGCCGACGTCTATTCCGATTCTCAAGATTTCATTCCTTTGGTGTGGGTGATTAGGTGTCAGGATTTCAAGCGTCAGGATTTGTTGAGTTCCGGGTGTAGCATCGAACCAAGTCTCTCACGGCACTCTTTGATGTCGATGCTCATGGGTTGGAATTGTGCGCCAACTGCGCCGACAACAGGGCCGAAGGGTTGGAAGCCCAGGCGATCGTAAAATTTCTCCTGAGTCAACGTGCCCGACACGATTCCCAGATCATACTCGCGCTTGATGCAGTGATTCACAAGCATTGTCAGAAGGCCTTGCACAACTCTGCCGTGCCTGTGGTCTTTCTTCACTGCAAGAAGCCGAATCTCGCAGATGGACTTGTTGAAATCAAGCGCCGAGTCCAGCGTCATGTCCAGAGCCTGAAACTTCAGATCTAGCGAGAATGGTCGGGTGTCATTCACGCTCACCATCCCGATCAGAGTGTCTACCTCCAGGCACAGAAAGTAGGTGTTGTTGGCATGGAAAGGATCGACGCGCCGCTCCTCAGAGTTGGGTTCGTGCTGGGGGATTTCCTGAACGAAGGTCTGGTAGTTCAGCCGGTGAATCTGCTCATACTCCCAATCTTCGGACACCATCTTGAATGTCAGCGAAGTTGGGGTTTGCAATTGCGACCTCCACTCAGAGCCTGCGATACCAGTCGAGCCTCTGTTTCCTGTTGCTCAGAAATTCCAAAATGTTTTCCCGATGGGCGAACAGCACCAGTGTTACCACAAACCCTATCGCCACCACAAGAACCCCGTCCTGTCCGAGGCCGTAAGCGATGGCGGGAGTTGCTGTGATCGCCACGAGGCCAGAGAAGGTGAGATGCCGAAAGGTCGCCATTGCGAATGCAGCGACCAGAACCGCTGTGGCAACCAGGACCGGGTTCAGAATCAAACCAATTCCCAACGCCGGAGCCATCCCCTTGCCGCCTCGAAATCTAAGTTGGGCGGGCCACACATGCCCGGCGACAACCGCGAACATCGTGACGCCGACTGCCCACGGTTCGAGGTCGAAATGTTGCGCCAGCCAGATTGCCAGAGCGCCTTTGCCTGCGTCCACAACAAGAGTGATCGCGAACCCCAGCCTGCCGAGGGTGCGAGACACGTTTCGAGCGCCGGAGCTTCCGCTGCCAGACTCCCTGATGTCTCGGCCAGTGCGAAACCTGACCAGATAGTACCCGGCGTTCACACATCCCAGCACGTAGCAGGCAAGGATTATGGATATCAGCGCGGCAACCGACATTCAGAGAGTTGTTAAGACTCGTTCTGAGGGGCCAGGCCATGCTGGGCGGCAAACACAGCCGCTTCGCTGCGTCGGGCAAGGCCCAGCTTGTCTAGAATCCGGCTCACGTGATTTCGCGCCGTGTTCTCGCTGATGACCAGTTCCTCGGCTATCTGACGATTGGTCATTCCCTGAGCAATCAGGCTCAGGACTTCACGCTCTCGGTCTGATATCGCATCCAGAGCGCGGTCCTGTTCCGACTCCAAAAGGTTCGCAAATTTGTCTATCACCGATCTGGTAATCGCAGGATCCAGCAGACTCTGACCCTCGCTGACCGCTCGGATCGCCTTCAGGAGGTCCGCCCGGTTGACATTCTTCAAAAGGAAGCCCGAGGCGCCCGCCATGATGGCCGATGTCACAGCCTCGTCTTCGGCGAAGGAGGTCAGCATCAGCACGTTGATGCTGGGGTGGGCGCTCTTGATGATTCGACACGCCTCTATGCCGTTCATGCCCTCCATGCGGACATCCATCAGGACCACATTCGGCTCGAAAGTGTCGGCCATGCGTCCGGCTTCCTGCGCCGAGCCGGCCTCGGCCACAACGTCGATGTCATTTTCAGGTTCCAGAATCGCCTTCAACCCGGTGCGAACAACCTCGTGGTCGTCCACGACCATCAACCTGATTCTCTCTGTCGTCATGGCGGAATCCCTTCACTTGGCTTGTGGCTCTGGAAATCAGACAGGCAGCGTGACCGTGACGCTGGTCCCATCGCCCGGAACTGACTCAATACTAACACTCCCGTCCAACTCCTCGGTGCGTCTGCTCATATTCTCAAGCCCGTAACCCCGAACCACCGAGTTCTGGTCGAAGCCCTGCCCGTCGTCAACCACCCTGAGGTGAATCTCGCCTTCCTCGTATGTCAGAGTCACTTCCACACGCGAGGCGGCGGCATGCTTCAACACATTGGCTAGTGACTCCTGAGTGAGCCGGTACAGGGCGGTCGCGCCAGCCACAGACAGTGGTCGTTCATCACCGACCGTCTCCAAAGTCGCCTCCAGGCCGGAGACGCGGGAGAATTCGCTGACCTGGTTGGTCAGCATCTCAGAGACGCCCTTTTGGCCAGCGAGATATGGTTTCAAGTCGAAGATGTAGTGCCGGACCTCCAGCAGCGTCTCCTTGGATAACGCCACGAGCTGACGAAGACGGTCTGGCAGGTCCTCGCGCCCCTGGTCGGCAAGATCGGCTGAGGTCTCCAGTTGCAGCCCTAGAATGAAGATGGACTGAGCGATGCCGTCGTGAATTTCCCGCGCTATCCGGGCGCGTTCCTCCTGGGCGGCGAGGTCAGTCGCCTGGACCGCAAGCGCTGCGTTATGAAGCCCGATTGCGACCTGTCCTGCTATGGTCTCGACCAGTTGACTTGGAGGCGTGCCATCGGTGGACTCGTCTCTGGTCGCGGCCAACAGGACTCCCAGGGTTTCGCCGCCGGCTGCCAGAGGCACGGCGATGTGCGTCCCACGTTTCGAACTCGACCGCTCAGTTTTGCCGCTGGCGAATGCGGCCTCTGCCAGATGAATGGGAATCTGCTCAAGCTCGACGGATGAGGACACAACCGACAGACGCGAAGCGCTGTCGGGCATCGTTACCGCCAGATACAGGAAATTTCCAAGGTGGCGAGCGGCCTGAGCAACGCTGGAAGTGAGCGTCACCGTGTCGTTGCCGCTACTGACCACCGCCTCGGTGATGCGAAACAGCGTCTCGGTCTCATCCAGGGCCGCCCGGGTTCGCAGTCTCTGTTCCTGAAGGCTTCTGAAAAGCGAGCCAATATAGGCAACTACGATGGCAATGAGATACGCCGTGGTGATATTCCCGAAGAAGAAGGAGCGCTGACCGACAGCTGTGGCGCCATCGAATCCGTCACCCGACAACCCAACCACAAGAACGTACCCCAAGGAGAACACCGTCACCGTCGCCATGCTCTTTCCCTGTCCCAGCAGGAACGCAGGGACCATGATCGAGGTTACGGCAAAATGCCAGAATGGGCTGCCCCATCCTCCGCTGAAATAGATCACCGCCAGACTGCCGATGATATCCGCCGCGCTCACCGCTGCCAGTTCTGGAGACACCCTCGCCACAACGCCGTCGCTGGATGACGAGTCGAGGGTCGGGTATATCCGCAGAGAAAAAAGCGTGCCTGCCGCCAGATGCGCGATGGCGTAGAGAAGAAGGCCAGGCTCGTAGCGGAGATTGGCGTCTGGAGAGGCTTCGCCGAACACCAGAACGGCCGCCAACGCAATCGTAATCCAGCGAAACAAAAAAAGGAAACCAACAGGATTTGCAAGGGTGGCCCGCGACACACGGCCCCAAATCGCCAGGGGCATTCGAGTGGATGACATCCGCTGCTTGCCTCCACTTCTGCGCGAACCGGACCAGGTAGGTTTGGAGCGGGTGATGGGATTCGAACCCACGACATTCTGCTTGGGAACATATCATAATCCATCTAGGCACGGAAAGGGGGTAATTACAGGGTTTCGA
>JASLRP010000593.1 GCA_030743915.1 SAR202 cluster bacterium
TGAATTCTCGGTGAACGACGCTGTGCCCTTCATCGGGCACAGCGTATTGATCTCTGTGACTCTGATTATGACCTAATCAGTCTCTTTCGGCGGAATGACCAGCACCGGGTCGCCCGCGCCCCTGACCACGGCCTCGGTGACGCTTCCCAGCATCAGGCGGCGGAACCCGGAACGACCGTGGGTGGTGATAGCTATCATATTCTCTTCAGTGTCACGGGCTAGCTGGATGATATTAGGCGCCGTCGCGCCTCGGAGTAGCTTGGATCGGGCTTCCAACCCGGATGCCTTCACCCGCTTCACGATGCCTTTGAGGTACTCTGCGGCATCAGCCTCGATGCCCACCATCATGGGTTCATGGTCGTTGTATAGAAGAGCTGCGGCGTAGGGCGTGTAGGTTGGGAACTCGTTGACCGAGCGCGCGACGATCACCTCCAGTGACATCTTCTCGGCCAGTTCTCTGGCATATGGCAGCGCCTGTTCCGCAGTCTCTGAACCGTCAAGAGGGACCACGATTTTTGTCAGAGTGGTCCGCCCTTCGCCATACTGCTTTGCCTTTTCTGGCGTGATGGCCAGCACCGGAATTGCCGACGTGTGCAGCACCCTATCGGTGACGCTGCCCAAAATCGCTCTGGTGAGCATATTCCTGCCGTGCGTGGACATGGCAATCAGGTCGTGACCCTGTTTTCGCGCGACTCTGACGATCTCCTCAGCGGGATTGCCAAAGACGACCCTGATCTCCGTCTCCAGGCCCTCTGGTATCATCGCGGCGATGACCTTGCGAAGTTCCCCTTTTACATGGCTCTCCATCTGGTCAAACACCTGCGTGGCATAGGGGCCGCCCATTTCATGAGCCGCGCCGGGAGACTCGCCGCTGGGAACAGATTCCTGCCTGGGCGCGACCGGGATTACCCCGGCGAAGGGCATCGCAGGCATGGCCTCCCCACCTTGGCCTGCCAGGACATTGGGCATGTCCACCTGTTCGGGATCAATCACAGATAGCAGCGTCAGTTTGCTATTCAGACTCTGCGCCATGCGAAAGATATATGGCAGAATCGCCTCCGCTTCTTTGGAACCATCCAGTGGAATCAGGATCTTATCGAACATATCGCTCCTTTTTCGCGCTTCGCGCGCGTCTCCCTGAAGCTTGATCACAAGGCGATCCGCCTTATGCTTCACATCTACTGTAACTCTATTGCCATGATGAACCGATGAGTCGAGCAGGTCAGGCCATGTAATTTCCATGATATGTGGAGAAGGCAATCCGAGAGACCTCATGTTGGCGCAGGCGACCCTTGGGATAGAAACGCAACGGCCTTCCATTTACGATACGACGAGCGTCATTCGCTTTTGACAATTCAGCGTTGCGAAGGTCCGTTCAGGGGCAAATCGAACGTTTGACGCCGTCGGCAGCCACTCCCTGTCACAAGGTCGTCATGCTATACTCACAGGTGAAATCCTTTGCCGTTTCCAGCGTGTGAAGGGTATGAACAGGCTTTACATCGCGCTTCCTGAATTACGAGTAATGGAACGACGCTGCCTGCCGATTTAGGAGAGAGAAGCTTTGCTTAAGAAAGCGCTTGTGCCACTGGACGGCACTGATCTGGCAGAGGGCATTCTGGCCTACGTCAAACAGCTCGCCAGTGGCTTGAACATGTCGATGACGCTGTTGACAGTGATTGATTCCGACGCTCTGGATGCTTCCGAAAAGAAATCATCAGATGGTCCATCTGACAGGGCCCACTACCACATCGACACAGATTCGTTGCAAGGCGCCGAATCAGAATCTGGCGTCCATGATTTGGAAGGAGGCGACTTGCCTCGCTTGATCGAGAGCGCCGAGTCGCAGATCAAGCACAGCCTGGGAAAACAGGTCGCAGAACTTGCCTCTGAAGGCGTGGAAGTTGAGGCAATTATTGCCTTCGGGCAGCCCGCTGACGCGATCATGCGTGTTGCCCGCGACGAGAACTGTGACCTGATCGCCATGTCCACTCATGGGCGAAACGTCGTGGAACGCGGTCTTCTGGGCAGTGTCACAAATAAGGTTGTTCACTCCTCTCACCTTCCGGTGTTGACCGTCACGCCTGAAACAGCTCGAAAATACTGGTCCAAGGACGCGAAAATCGCCAGGGTCATGGTCCCGCTGGATGGGTCCGAGCTGGCAGAAACAGTCTTGCCCTACGTGGAACAGATCGCCGGCGCTTTGTCTCTTGAGGTTGTGCTCGTCCGGGTCCCTCGTTCAGTTGCGGCTCGCTCTCCGTACTCGGCGGCCCTTCTGCAGGCGGCATCAAGAGACGTGGACCAGGAGGTCGCCCAGGATGCTGAACGATATCTGAAGCAGGTTGCGGAGACACTCGCGACAAAAGGGTTGGATGTCACGTGGAAGCTGGCGAGAGGGCCGGCGGGGCATTCGTTGATAGAGTTGGCCCGCAAGGAGCCCAATGATCTGATCATCATGAGCACTCACGGACGGTCTGGATTTCGGAACTTGGTGCTGGGCAGTGTCGCGGAAGCCGTGATCCGAGCGTCTGGCGACCCTGTGTTGGTAATACCGCCTGACCGCAGGGATAGTTGACGCTCAATGCATCCTCTGGGTGTGGCTGAACAAGATCGATGCCATTATTAGGGAGAAGTTAAACTGTGCTGCATCGGATGCTCGTGCCGCTGGATGGCTCCGAACTTTCCGGCGCTACACTTTCATGCGCGGCCAACCTGTCCGAGCAACTCGGTTTGTCTATCATACTGGTGACGGTGGTTGATCCTGACGATCAAGATGGCCAGATGGAGGTATTCGGCTCTGAGAATGGCGCTTTTCAAGATAACTTCAACCTGAAAGCGGAGATTTCGGCCCGATTGGAAAAAACCGCGAACCAACTCCAGCAAGAGCGTCAGATACCCACACGCTCAATAATCGCCCAGGACGACCCGGCAGATGAAATCATTCATGGCAGCGTCACAGACGCCGCTGTCAGAGCGTCTAGAGACCCGGTATTGGTCTTGCCCTCGGAGCCGTCTGCCTAGCGTCCGAACCGTCGCTTCCTCGTTGCGTCAATCGTTTTCATAGCCCAATTGGCAGTCCTGATACCTTATCTTGAGCCGCTTGCTGCGGGAAGATTCAGAGTCGAACTCCACCGCAGTCCCCAACCGTCAGAGCCGTCTTGGGTCTCAACAGAACCGCAGAGCCGCTTCGCGCCGCGAAGATTCGACATCGTCCGTGGAGAATCGCCAACCTTCACAAAAGGCTCACGGCCCTCGTCTCAGTCTTCACGGATTTCCTACACCGGATTTGGGATATTCGTTAGTGGAGAGGTCTTCTTAGCAGCTGAAACTTGCTGAAGTCCAGGCGCCAACAGGCTCCAGAAACGGCAATGCCGAGAGAGAACGGAATGATGGAACT
>JASLRP010000594.1 GCA_030743915.1 SAR202 cluster bacterium
CCTTCAGATCGTACCCTCGATAAGGCACGTCGGGAGGAATGTCGTAATGCTTGCCATGATGGGAGAATGACTCCTCTTTCAGCGCCTTCATGATGACAGAGACCTGTTCCTCGAACAGTTCTCGGTTGGCGTCGCCGTCAATAATCGGATTTCCAAACGATTCGACCTCACGGGAGTGGTACCCGCGCCCGACGCCGAAAATCACCCGACCTCCGGTCAGAATATCGGCAGTCGCGTAGTCCTCAGCCAGACGAAGAGGATGCCACATCGGAGCGATGTTGAAACCGCAGCCAAACTTGATATTCTCGGTCAGATGAGCCATATGGACGCTCAGCTGCATGATGTTGGGTATGCACTCGTATCCTTCTCGCTGGAAGTGATGCTCGGCCATCCAGAGCGTGTCATACCCGACCCTGTCCATCAAGGTCGCAAGGGCAATAGTTTTATCAAAAACAGTTACCAGGTGGTCGTTGGAGTAGAATCTGTCGTTGGCCGGAGTGCCCTCCCAGCCGATGTTATCCAGGTCAACGTGACCCGCAAATAGGCTCCCGAACTTCGTAATCATTACAGTTCCCCCTTTGGCTGTCGTGTCGAAGTTAATGTTCCCAATTGTAAGGCACGAGAACGAAGTGTCAAGAAATCGGAGAAAAAATAGACCAAAATGCCGGTTGACGCTCTTGGCATGAAACGTGATAAAAATACTGCATAGCTTCGCTAGCGCCCTCGGTCTTTCGGTAGCACGCAGTGCAGATAATTTGCACAACGCGACAGGCGGCCCTCCTCGCCGGGTTCGACCATCCGAAAGGCAGCTGCCCCACCGCTAGCGGAGCTTTTCCTTTTGTCCCTCGAACGCATCTTGCGCATAGGCTATTTAAGTATCGTTCTCATTTTCTCAACCATCCGATTTGATACGAGTATTCGGTGTCTTGTGGCAGTTGTTGAGTTATGATTGCTCTGCAATTCAGAGCAGAACTGCTCAAAAAACCAAAGGAGACACGGACCATGCCTATCAACTCACGTTACCTGTTCATCGCCCGAATGGATGTGGAGCCTGACAAAGAGGACCTGTTCAACGAAGTATACGACAAAGAACACGTCCCGATGCTGTTGGAAGTGCCTGGAGTTTTGTCGGTCGCCCGATTCAAGAAACGCGAACTGGTCATGGTCATCGGCGGCGAAGAAGTCACCATGGATGTGAGCGAGCAACCCTCCTACACCGCCATGTACGAACTCGAGTCTCCCGAAGTGCTGGTCAGCGGCGGATGGGCTGGCAGTGTCGATGCAGGACGCTGGCCCGGCGAGGTCAGGCCATTTACCACCAACCGCAGCCACACACTGATGGAGCGTCTCGACTCGTAGCGCTCCCAGCGTGCTAGAATAGCTGCATATTGAGCACCGACGCGCCAACCACAACCCCCTCCCGACATCGAACTCTCGTCATGGCCACCATTGCGGTAGGCGCGTTCGTTTCTGTTCTCGATCAGACAGGCGTCAGTCTGGCCCTTCCCGAGCTTGCCATTCATTTCAGCGCGACCATACCGCTTGTTCAGTGGGTAGCGCTTGGATTCATCTTGGTCACAGGCTCCCTGCTGATACCCATGGGCAGACTTTCCGACCTCATAGGCCGAAAGCGCGTTTACCTGATCGGGTTCGTCATATTCACCGTGGGCGCTCTTCTGGCCGGAATATCGCCGTCTCTTGAGGCGGTAATTGCCTCTCGCATTTTCCAGGGCGCGGGAGCCGCGATGATCCAGGCCAACGGAATGGCAATAGCCATGGAAACCTTCCCTCCCAGCGAGCGAGGCAAGGTCATAGGCATGTTTATGACTATGGTCGGCATGGGCGCCGTCGGAGGGCCGGTTGTCAGCGGCGTGGTGGTGGATTTCCTGGGCTGGCGGGCCGTGTTCTTCATGGGCGTGCCCCTGGGCCTCATTTCGCTTGTCTCTGCACTGGTGATACTGAACCCTGACAACCGATCAAAATCCGCTGGAGATCAGAAATCTGAAAAATTCGACTGGCTGGGAGCATTCCTTTCTGCGGCATCGGTCGCAGTATTCCTGCTGGTCATGACCAACGCATACCGCATCGGCTGGGCTTCGCCGATCGTGCTTTCCGCCTTCGGAGCAGCGTTCGTGCTGTTTGTCAGCTTCGTATACTGGGAGACGCGAACAGCGGCGCCGATGCTGGCTCTTGACCTGTTCAAGAACAAGACATTCTCCCTTGGTTCGGCGTCTAGCTTCTTCACATTCCTGGCCGGGACCGCCGTGTTTTCACTCATGCCATTCTACCTCCAGGGAGTCACCGGTCTGAGCCCTGGTCAGGCAGGGTTGGTCATCGCGCCGACGGCCGTGCTGTTTGCCATCACAGGACCCATTTCCGGCAAGCTCTCCGACCGCTACGGCCCCAAGCGCTTCGAGTTTCTCGGGCTGGCCTTTTTACTGACGGGGATGCTAGTCCTCGGCACGATCACCGAATCCACCTCGCTCTACGTGATACAGCTAGCGTTGGTGTTCCAGGGCCTCGGGATGGGCACATTCAACCCTGCCAACCAAAGCTCGGTCCTCGGGACCGTGCACCTCAGCCGCATCGGCGTCGCCACTGCTTTCACAAACATGGTCCGCAACACCGCCAACGTGACGGGGATCGGGCTGGCCATAACCATCGTGACCATGAGGATGGGCGCTCTTGGATTCGAGCCGAGCCTCGACGCGGTGACAGCCGGCGGCGAGGGTGTCGAGGCCGCGTTCAGCCAGGGACTGCGCCTGGCCTTCCTGACCCTGGGAGCGTTCATAGGTGTGTCCGGAGTCGCTACGTTTATCAAACACATCAAACCGGCGGCTACGGAAGACAGTCCCGACCTGACCCTAGAACCAACGACCGAATCCGGCCCGAGTTAGCCAGGTGCGCGCCCTGCCCACAGGACCGCTCAGGCGGTTCCCAGACAGCCCCAACTACCACTGGTGGGCCTACTTTGCTGTGGCCATCGGCATGTTTCTCACGGTCATGGACCAGTCGGGCGTCAACATTGCTCTGCCCCAAATCTCCGAACACTTCGATGCCGACATCCCCACCGTTCAATGGCTATCGCTGGGGTACGTGTTATCAACCAGCGCCGCCATCATGCCTGTGGGCCGGTTCTCGGATATGGCGGGCCGCAAACGGGTTTTCGTGGCAGGGACTGCCGTTTTCATTTCGTGCGCCGCTTTGGGGGGCGTGTCCAACTCGCTGGCCCTGCTGATCAGCGCCAAAGTGTTGCAGGGGATCGCGAGCGCCGCAATCTCGGCCAACGGAATGGCGTTGATCATGGAGGTGTTCCCGGAGAACAATCGCGGCAAGGCGATGGGGATGTACATGGCCATCATCGGCACCGGCGCCGTCACAGGGCCGATCGTCGGAGGGTTGCTGGTTGACGCCTTTGGCTGGAGGTCTGTTTTCTTCGCTGGCGTCCCGGTGGGCATCCTCGGCATCATCGCGACGTTGCTGGTCCTGAAAGGGCGAACCGCCGAGGAGTCCACAGCCGAGTCCGGTGTCAAATTCGACTGGCTGGGGGCGGCCCTGTCCTCTGGCTCGCTGGTGGCATTTCTTTTGGCCATGACCAATGCATGGAGAATGGGCTGGGGCTCTCCGGAAATAGTTGGCGGGACCGCCCTGGCGCTTGTGTTGCTGGTCGGATTCGTCCTGTGGGAATTGAAGACGACGGACCCGATGCTTGACCTTGGGTTGTTCAATAACCAGATATTTTCGCTGGCGATCGGCGCCCGTTTCCTGTCATTCCTGGGCGGTTCGTCAGTGTACTTCCTGATGCCTTTCTACCTGATACAGGGGCTGCAGTTCTCCCCTTCCAAAGCGGCCCTCATGATGGTCCCGACATCCATAGCTATGGCGACTCTCGGCCCACTCTCAGGCTTGCTGTCTGACCGAATCGGAACACGCTGGCCCGCCGTATTTGGGATGTCTTGCTCCACCGTGGCCATGTTCATATTCTCAAGATTGACTATGAGCACGCCTGAATACCTGATAATAATCGCCATGATGATCTCTGGAATTGGGATGGCCAGCTTCGGCTCGCCCAACTCCAGCGCCATCATGGGCGCTCATTCCCGCGAAAAGTACGGAATTGTGACAGCCTTCGTGAATCTCACTCGCACATCGGCGAACGTGACCGGAGTTGCCCTGGCGACCACGCTGGTGACCATCACAATGGGTTCGATGGGTTACGAGCCTAGCCTGTCGGCAATCGGCGAAGGCGGGGGCGAAGGCGTCCGGGTAGCGTTCATAGCAGGAATGGCGCGAGCTTTTCTGATCTCGTCAGGGCTGATGGCGGGCGCCACAGTCTTATCCCTGTTGCGCAGCGAAACCAAAACAGCGTCGTCGAAGCGCCAAACCGATCAACAGACGACAACCTGAACTCAGGACAAGACTGGCGCCCTGCGGTCAGATCGCGCGCTTGGCTCGCGAAAACTGGCGATTGAGCTCATCGGCCTCGGGATTGTCCCATTCGGGGAATCGGACGACGATCTCCTCACCGTCGGCCATGGGGAACACCATCAGGGTATTGGGCTTCACACCCAAAAAGCTTCCCAACAAAAAGTACACTCCCACGACCGCGGCCAACGCCCCAAGCACGAAAAACACCGTCTCGATACCGTCATTGATATTGGTGAACTGCTCCATCACCACCTCAAGGAAGATGACAGCGGAGCCACCCACAAACAGTTTCGCTCCGTCGGCCAACCGGTCCTTCTGCCCTCCATTGAGCTTCTTCGGGGCGCCCACGTCACTCAGAGAAACCTCGGCGTCGGCCTTGGTCTTGACCATCCCCTTGACCACCAGCAACCGCCTGTTGGTGACCACCACATGGGGCCGCTCGAACATCACCTGTTCCTCATTGTGCAGATCAAAATTGTGTTCCGCCATCAAACCCTCACATACAAACCTGTCGAAGTGCTGTACCATTATATTATGGGCTGACGACATGAACACAAGGGGGCGGGTTGACCGGCGTCGAACAGTCTCGATATTGCCCTTGACGCGGCCCTGCCCGATGCATATAATTCTTTATTGCTGGGTCAAAAAACTGATTGAGAGAATCATCACGGTCCGGCGCCCAAATAGATTTTTCCTTACGCGGCAGCAATGGAACTTGTTGCCGCCCTTTTAATCGCACATTAACAACTGAATTTTGTCCTAACTAACAGAAGAAATAAATGAGCCCAATTGTGGGTCAAGTTAGTAAGGGTCCACGGTGGATGCCTTGGGGCCAAGAGCCGAAGAAGGGCGTGGCAAGACTGCGAAAAGCCTCGGTCAGCTGTCTAGTGAGCTTAGCCGAGGATTCCCGAATTGGGAAACCTCTACCGGGTCATACCGGTAGACCCGCTGTGAAGCGGGGGGTAAGTGGGTGAACTGAAACATCTAAGTAACCTGAGGAAAATAAATCAACCGAGATTCCCCTAGTAGTGGCGAACGAACGGGGAAGAGCCCAAACCGATCGGGCTTAGTGGAATGAGGTCCTATGTCCGGTCGGGGTTGTAACACACGCCTGCTCCAACCTCATAAAGTGAGCAGAGAGTCAGAAAATCGTTCCTTAGCCAAATGTTCCTGGAATGGACAACCGTAGAAGGTGATAGTCCTGTAGGCGAAAGGGAGCGGTCTCTCGGCGTGTTGTTGAGTACCACGGGACACGTGAAATCTTGTGGGAAGCTGGGGGGACCACCCTCCAAGGCTAAATACTCTTGGCCACCGATAGTGAACCAGTACCGTGAGGGAAAGGTGAAAAGTACCCCAGATGGGGAGTGAAATAGACCTGAAACCGTGGACTTACAAGCCGTGGAAGGCTGTATTCGTACAGCTAACTGCGTGCCTTTTGAAGAATGAGCCGGCGAGTTAATCTATGCAGCTTGGTTAAGGATCATGAGGTCCGGAGCCGAAGCGAAAGCGAGTCCGAATAGGGCGTGCCGCGGGCGGCGGCAAATCCTGCGGAGGAAGACCGAGATGACGCAAACCTTGTGCCAGAG
>JASLRP010000595.1 GCA_030743915.1 SAR202 cluster bacterium
CCCAACTCAACAGCGGGGAGAACAGCGTCGGCTGGTCTATCCTGGGGTTCGGAG
The DNA here is from genome assembly GCA_030743915.1 of SAR202 cluster bacterium. Taxonomy (GTDB): domain Bacteria; phylum Chloroflexota; class Dehalococcoidia; order Lucifugimonadales; family UBA1123; genus UBA1123. Next base: position 55 of record JASLRP010000595.1, read on the forward strand.
GCGGGAGCAAGAACGTGGTTCGCGTTCACAACCGCCCGTTCACACTCAGGCTGCACTTCACGAACCTGATATCCAAGGGATACGACACCCTGGACGGCATGATTCATCTCACGGCGTCGATTGCGGAGCCGTCCCAGTTCCAAAGCGCGTCTATGAGAAACCGCGAAAGCGTCCAGGCATCGGAGGTTGCCGCCACCGTTGGCGCGGCTGTCGATGACTACCTCCAGGTCCGCGCTGCTCAGTCTGATATCCACGCCCTGCGCGATGATGAAGACACGCGAAACGCGGTTGGCGAAGAATTGAAGCCCCACCTGGAACGCGCGCTCTCGGAGCGCGGCCTCAGACTCCAGAGTGTGGATTTCGTCGCCTTCCAGAATCCCGGTGAGGTCACAGAACTGCTGGACCAACTGGACGAAGTCGAAAGCATGATTCAGGCAGGCTCCAAGCCCGGAAGCGAAGACATCAAGCGTCTGCTGGGCAGGCTTGAGGCCGCAGGGCTGGCAACGCCCGACATGGCCGAACGCGCCAGTCTTCTCTACGACGGCGGCACCAACGACGCCTTTTTCGGCGCGATGAACAACATCATGGTCGCCTCCCGTCGCAGGCTGGAGGCCCAGGCGGTCACCAGTTCCGACCAGATGGCCCGAAAGCTCAACGGCGCGTCAGAAGCGCCACCTCCCACAAAACCGTCAGCCAGCGAGCGAGCCTTTCAGCTTGTCGGCCCATTCGCTGCCATCGCGGGTCTGGTTTACAAGATGATCCCCGATCTGGCAGCAGGCTGGGTTGTCCTCGCCGGAGGCCTTGTGGGAGCGCTCGTCTTCCTCGGCGGCTACTTCGGACTCCGGGCCAAGCGCCTTATGGGCATGAGAACCAAGGATGACGTTGTCATTCGCCTCGACCGCTGGAGCAAGAGAGATAGTATGCAGACCGACGAATTAATCCGGCGACAGATGGGCCGAGAGCTTGCCAACTCGGTCGGCGACGTTCGGGACGCCAAGCTCGCCGCATTCCGACAGGAAAAGCAGGACATAGCCAACGACCTCAACGAGCTTGAAAATCGCATGGACCTGGTGCGCACCGAGGTCGAAGCGGCCCCTGCCGCATCCACCATCGTTTCCCAAAAAGGCTATCCGACAAAGCGGATTACCAGGATGGTCCGATTCGAGGAGGAGATGCTTCGATACGCTAGAAACCTGTCCATTCGTTCTCAGGCAGCGAAGACGTCTCTGGCGTCCGATGACGTTCAGGCATTGGGCATTGGCCTCGACAACTTCCAGCGGACGTTCTCCAAGCGTCAGGGCCTGCTGGAAGGATTCCGCGAACTATAGTTTGAATGATCGACCCTGGATTAACGCCATTCTGAGGAGTCGAGCGACGAAGAATCTCTCTTTGACCAATAGGCTAGTCATAAGGCGACCAGATTCTTCGCTCCGCTCAGAATGGCGACTATGCTCAGAATGGCAGACTTAAAAGGAGCAATCATGGCGGTAAATGTAGCCAACAACCGATGGGTCAGAGACACCGGAGACTTCGCGGTCAATCTCGGCGAGAAAGACCTCTCCGGCATGTTCTCTCGAAAGATAGTTATAGAGGAGGGCACGGCTGGCCTCCTGATGATACAAGGCAGATACGACCAGAGGCTGGACCCCGGCGAGCACACGCTGGAAGGCGGCCTTGGCGCCATCCTGAGAAGCAAGAATCGCAAGAATATCGTGCTGGTCAGTCTCGGCGAGGTTTCCCTGGAGTTGACTCTGGTCCGTCTCCTGACCAAAGACCCTGTGCCTTTCACCGTTCGCACCGCCGTGACCCTGCGCTTCACTTCCGGGCGCGAGGCGGTCTTCCTCAGCAACTTCATGTCCGGGCGGGACGCCATCGGCGTCAACGAGTTGAAGTCGCTGGTTTATGCCGAACTAAAGGAGGGCGCTCAGGACTGGGCTGGCCGTCACACCATCAACGAGCTTGCCGAAGATTTGGCCCTCAGAGATGAGCTCGCCATGACTCTGGAGTCCCACCTGCGCCCCGTGCTTGACCGCTACGGACTGAGCTTCGGGCGTCTGGAGGTCAAGGAGTTCACCTGCGAGATTTGGGACAAGTCAGTTGAGGCGCGGGTTGAGACCTCCCTGCAGGTCACCCAGGAACAGGCAGAGATGGAGGGTCGCAAGCGGCTGTTCGACATCGCTGTCGAGCGCGACATACAGGACCTGGCCGAGGAAACCCAGAAGACGGCCACCTACGAAAAGCGCATCGAGCTATGGCAAAGGATGCGCCGCGCCACCAACCAGGATGAGATGGACAAGCTGACCTCCGAGCGAGACCTGGAGAATTTCATCCGCGAAGCAGACAAGGACAAGGTCCTCAAAGAGGACGAGTTCGAGCGGTTCCAGATCGCTCTGGAGGAGGCAGGCGAAGACAAAGACCGCCTGCGCGCTCACATGCTCCGCATATCCGACATGGAGGAGCAGTTCGACTATAAGCGCAAAGAAGTCGCCCTGCAGACGAGCCTGAGCCGCGAAGAGGCCGAGGGTGAGTTGGGCCTGGAGCGCCTAAGGTTGGAGACGAGCCTGGAAACCGACCTCAAGCGCGTTGACCTGGAGATAGAGCGGGAGCGCCGAGAGTCCGAGCATCGCCGGTCTCAGGACGAACTGGAAGCGGCCGCCCGTTACGAGCGCGAGATTCAGGAAGCCCAGACCGAGGCCGAAACTCAGGGCATCGGCAGAGAAACAGCCCGACTGGATGCTGAGATGGCTCTGGCCCTTGAAGAAAAGTCCGCCGCACAGGGCAGATTCGACCAGCAAGAAGGGATGCGCATCGAGTTGGAAAACCGCGCGGCCTCGCAAGAGTTGGACATCAAGGCTGAAGAAGCAGCCCTCGACCTGAAGCTCAAAGAGCTTCGAGACCAACACCAGCGCGAACTCGAAACCATCGGAACTTACGAAGGGGCGTCGCTCCACACCCTGATCGCGGTGTCCGAGGACGGCAAGGCTCCTCTGCTGGCAGACCTCGCCAAAACCGAGGCGTTGAAGGACATGTCTCCTGAGCAGATTCTCGCAATAGCCGCCGACAAGTCTCCCGAACTGGGCGGCGCACTGGCGGAAATGGCCACCAAGGGCGACAACGCCCAGACCAGAGAGATGTACGAACGGCTGATAGAGGAGCAAAAGTCGGCGTCATCCCAGGCTCGCGAAACTCAACAGGACATGACCAAAACCATGCAGGAGATGTTCAACAAAGCCCTGGAAACCCAGTCCGACGTGTCCAAAGCGTTCGCTCAGGGAATGGGACAGGCTGCGCAGGGCCCATCCGGAGGCCAGGCACAGGCTGGAGCATCAGGCTCAGGGTCGCCGAGAGTTGTGGTGTGCCGCAACTGCATGGCCGAATCAGAAGCTGGCACTCGTTTCTGCCCCAACTGCGGAACGACCCTCATGAACGAATCCTGATCTTCAAAACACAGAGAAAAACATGTCAAATGACTTCGAGGATCAGGACGAAAAACTAGACTCTTTCGAATTCGACGAGGCAGGTGAAGCCGCCGGATATATCTCGTTGGATCAGGCCCGCGTTCTGGCAATGCGGAGCGCAGGCGCCGAGCCGGGGGCATACGGTCGGTTTACTTCCCTGCCAATGGCCTTTGAGGTCATCGAAGAGGAGGAGACCGAGGACCACTACGTGGTCACGTTGGCGTTCAGGCCCCAAGGCGAGTACGTCGGCGCATCTGGACGAGAGCAGTTCTTCATCGAGAAAGAGGGAGGCGTCGCGCACCGGCAGGTGCTGGAGCTTCCAAAGCCAGCGGAGACGAAGGGCAAGTTCCCTGTCGCGCTGTTCGCTGGAATACTGGTCGTTATCATGGCGGTGGTCGCGGTCGTCGTCGTGGTAAGCAGTGGCGCCCTTGGCGAGTCCGACGAAAGCCCCCCCGTGCCGCCAGTCGAGCCAGTCCCACCGGTCCCACCACAACCTCCGGTCCAGGCTCAGACGTTTCCAACTCCGGCTGTCGCCGCTGGGCAACCTGTCGTTCCTCCGACTCCGGTTCAACAATCTGGAACGCTGACGCCGTCAGCGCCAACTCCGGAGGCTGCAACCCAGTCAACACCTGTGCCTGCGCCGCCGTCAGCGCCAACACCAGGGCCTGCAACTCAGTCAACGCCTGTGCCTGCAATCCAGGTCGCTGGTCCAACGGTTGTTCAGACAGCCGCTCAACCTCCGCCGACGGCCACGGTGGCGCCGTTCACTCAACCCCAGGAACCAGCTTTCGAACTTGCGCGGGTGGAGCTTCCGTATTTCGGGCTCGCTTTCGACTACCCCTCCGAGTGGGACATAGCCAGCCATTCAAATCGAGAATTCGCCGCAACTGCGCCCAACGGAGGCATCGCTGTCGCCGCCGAGGGTCAGGAGTTCGATGGCCCGTTGGACCAATTAGCCGAGGAATTCATTGCCACAATGGAATCCTTCCTCAATTCAGTCGAAGTCGTGGACAGGCCCGATCGAATCCTGCGCCTGGGCAACGCGGAGACCGGCGATCAGGCCAGAGGCATAATTATCGAGTTCAACTATCGCGATGACGACAACCGTCCCAGCATTGGGCGCGCCCTGTTGGGGACCAGAATCGTGGACGACGTTCGCATCGCCGTCCTGATTCAGTACATGTCGTTGGAATCCAGGGCTGACGTCGCCCAGCGTCTGTTCACTATGACGTTGGATTCTCTGGAGTTGTCCTATCCTGACATTGTGCAGGCCGTGCAGGAACGACCCGTTTTCACCGGAGAGGTATACAGCGCGTGGAGCGACTCGACCGCCTTCACCGAGATTCAACTGTACGAGGAGGACGGCACGCTATATGGCTACATCTATATCGAACCGCCGCATACCGGCAGCGGAGACCTGGAAGGCGAGATTAACGGCAACCAGGTGCTGTTCGGTGTGACCTTCGTCGAGGAAGGCGTGGAGTTCAACTGCGTCTATGAAGGCATATTGTCTGGAGGCGGCAATGGCGTTCAGGGCGAGTATATCTGCGCCAATTCGCTGGTTGGAATGGTTGACCAGGGTAGCTGGGAAGTATCAAAATGACCGGACGACTGGAAATGCAGCCCAATTTCTCTGGAGTCAGGCGCTAAACGCGAATGGTTGACGAGCAAGACAATCTCGACCCGCAAGAGGAAGAAAAAGAAGATCTATTTGAGATAGACGAGTCAGGGGAGGTCGCTGGATATATCTCCCTGGACCAGGCTCGCGTCCTGGCTATGCAGACCGCCACCCGCGAGCCTGGCCAATACGGACGCCAGTTCAACAACGTCTCGATGGCATTCGAGGTAATGGAAGAGGAAGAGACGGAAGACCACTACGTCGTCACGCTGTCCATGCGTCCCCAGGGTGAGTATACGGGAGATTCAGGCCGGGAACAGTTCTTCATCGAGAAAGAGGGCGAGGTCGCCCACCGGCAGGTCCTCAGCCTTCCCAGACCGGAGAGCAAACGAAAATTCCCAGTGATGCTCGTGGTGGCGATCGTTGCGGTCCTAGGCATCGGTGGAGCGGGAGCGGCGGTGTTCGCCAGCGGAGCCTTGGACGGAGGAGGCTCCAGCCCTCCGCCGACAACGACGCCTT
>JASLRP010000596.1 GCA_030743915.1 SAR202 cluster bacterium
GGAGGCGGTGACACGTTATCTGGCTGTCGAACTGGCGCCCCAGGGCATATCGGTGAACGCGGTGTCCGGTGGCTACGTCGAGACCGGCGCTCTGGACCACTTTCCAACCAAAGACCAGATGCTGGAGTCGGGTCGGGACACTCCGGCGGGCCGCATGGTAACGGTGGAGGACATCGCTCGGGTGGTGGCGTTCCTCTGCACATCCGATGCTGAGATGATACGAGGGCAGGTGGTCCTGGTGGACGGCGGCGTCACTTTGAAGGCTGACCTGTAAGGTCACGCCTCTCCGGAAATCCTCGACACGGTCAGCGCAACCTCGCCGTCGGCAGATTCTGCTAGCACGGACGCGCCGGCTTCAACGTGAGCGTTTCTGACATAACCCAGCGCGACTCCCAACCCATCTTCGAAGGCGCCAACCGAGGTTAGCTGCCCGACATCTTTGCCATCGACGGTTAGGGATGTTCCTGGAACCGGATTGGGGCCATTGTCATTCCACTCCAACTTCACCAGATGCTTTTGCACTTTTTCGTAGGCGTTCAACCGGGACACGACCTCCTGGCCGATGTAGCAGATTTTGTTGAAGCTGATGTGGGGGCGCAGCCCTGCCTCCAGCGGGTTGAAATCCTCTGTCAACTCGCCTGTGGCGGCTGGCACGGCCATCGCGATTCTGAGGTTTTCTGACACGGAATTTGACACGACGCTTACGCCAAGATTGTTGAACGCAGATATGACCTGCTCTTTGGCTTGGAAATTGGCGATGAGTTCGAAGGTGGGCAAATTGAAGTGATCAGTCCTCACCAGAGTCGAGTTGTCCAAGGCATCGACGGCGATGGGCGAGTGGAGTTCCAGTTGGTCAACACTGACGCCGATAGCCTGCTGGATGGCCTCGGCGGATTCGGGGCCGACGATGGCGAGCATGGCGGTGTCATCAGTGATGTTCTGGACGGTCACGTCTTCGATGAAGGTATAGAACTCTATCCAGTCGGCCACCTGTTGTTGGCGTCCAGGGCTGGTCAGGATCAGGAGTGAGTCGTCGGAGGGAATAATCGACAGCAGGTCGATTATTCTGCCTTTGGCGGTTGTCAGGACTGTGTTCATGCCCTGACCAGGCGTGAGCAACTCCAGGTTGTTGGTGGACAGCCTGTTGAGAAGGTCTGTGGCGTCATCGCCGGAAACTCTGAGCCTTCCGACGTCAGATCGGTCGATCAGGGCCGCGTGGCTTGTTGCGGATTCGATCTCGCTGGATGGTCTGGATTCTGCGAGCGCCATCTGGGGTGCCTCCTGGTTGAACAGAAATCGCCGCACAGTTCGGTGCGGCGATTCATTTTGTCAATTCTTAAAGTCTTTCCGGTTCAGACGCTGAAGGATGTCCCGCAACCACAGGTGGTCTTGGCGTTGGGGTTGTTGAAGACGAAACCCTTGCCGTTGAGACCGCCAGAATACTCCAGGTTGGTGCCAGCGAGGAATATGTACGATTTCCGATCAACGTACAACTCGATGCCGTGCCCTTCGATGATCTTGTCGTTCTCGGTGGGCTCGTTTACCAGGTCCAGCGTGTAAGTCATGCCGGAACATCCGCCGCCTTTGACTCCTACGCGGAGGTTAGAGCCGGGCTTGCCCTCTTGCTCTGCAAAGGATCGGATGTAGTCCGCTGCGTCTTCGGTGATGGTGATTGTCAGCGGCTCGGGCATCGTTTTGTTCATACTGTCCTCTTGTGGAACTCTACATGTTGGTCAGAACAGGCCTGAATTGTATGCCTATTTTACTAACTAAACTAATGAGCGTCAATCGACCCGACGCTGAAATTGTGAGAATTCCGTGGGGTTGAGGAGCTACGGCCTGCAGGATTCCGCTAAAGATGGTCGTGTTGCAGGACGCGGAATCATGCCACTTTTGGCTTGCGTCCGGGTTTCATCTTGCCTTTTTGAATCTTGAATGTCACGGGCAGTTTTCGTTGTATATCTTGCACGTGCCCACATTGGAGGCATTCTTGATACTCTCCGTAGTGATCGGAACGGTTATTCAGATCGCCAGCGCACCGAGGGCAGGCCCGGAACATTACCACCATGCATCTCTCCTTAGAGTTCCTGATATACGAGCAAATCGCCGATGCTGTATCAGCATTGTCGAGAGATAAAATTATCATGTAAAAGATAGATTGTCAAACTTTTTATGCTTTAGATGCTAAAAACTAATGAAGTGTCAGAAGCCGCCATGTTTTGAGGGCACGCCAGGACTGGATTGTGGAACCGAAACAGGGCAAGTTGACGCCGCAGAACCTTGGAAATATACTCGGCTAAATGCGCATGTGACGACGGGAGGGAGATATGGCAGATTTCAACGGCAAAGTGGTGATCGTGACTGGCGGCGCGCTGGGTATGGGGGGCGTCACGGCGGAGGAGTTTGCCAAAGCCGGAGCGCTGGTTGTCGTGGCGGACGTCAATCGAGATGCTGGAGAAGCCATCGAAGGACGGATCAGAGCCGCCGGCAACACCTCGGTGTTCGTTGAGGCGGATGTGTCTGACTCCAGTCAGTGCCGGATTGTGGTGGAGAGGGCGGTCAGCGAGTATGGCGGTGTTGACGTGCTGTTCAACAACGTGGGCATACAACCGCCGACCTCTTATCAGAATGTCGAGGACACGCCAGAGGAGACATGGGACAGGATTGTTGGCGTTAATCTCAAGAGCCATTTCCTGATGTCCAAATTCGTGATCCCCGAGCTTCGCAAGCGCGGAGGCGGAGTGATTGTCAACAACGCCAGCGTTCAGGGTCTTCAGTCTCAACCGCTGGTGCCTGCGTACGCGGCCAGCAAGGGCGGCGTTCTTTCGTTGACGCGCCAGATGGCGTTGGACTACGCATCGGAAGGCATCCGTGTTCTGGCGATTTGCCCTGGGACAATCGACACGGACATGGTCAGGACGGTTGCCGCGCTGGAAGGCGGCGACATCGAGGAAACGCTGGAACGTTATGGCTCCGGTCATCCGATAGGGCGGATTGGGACGGGGCAGGATATCGCGAACCTGGTGATGTTTCTCGCCAGCGACGCGGCATCCTTCATGACCGGGACTCACGTGGTTGTGGATGGCGGTTTCATGGCGTTGGGCGCGTGGGCTGGTGGCGCTGGAGCGACTCAGGACTGATCTCTTCTATTGGGTTTGGCATATGGTCGATGGTTGGCTCAGTCAGACCTGGAATCTCTTTGAAAACGATGGAGGCAACGGTATGGCGATTCTCAACAATCGGCTTGATGTGTCAGTGCTTGTCGATGGGCTTGACCACGCTGAGGGTGTCGCCTGGGGATTGGACGGGTATGCTTATGCCGGCGGCGAGGCGGGTCAGGTCTATCGAATAGACATTGAGAGGGGCGAGCTTTCTCAGTTCGCGCAAGTACCGGGCGGTTTTGTTCTTGGGATGGCGTTGGACGCGGATAACAACGTTTATGCCTGCGACACGGGCAGTCACAGCGTGTTGCGCATTACTCAAGGCGGCGTTGTCTCGACGTATTCTGAAGGCGCTCCCGATACGCCTTTCTACTTTCCGAATTATCCGGCTTTTGACAGCCAGGGGAACCTTTATGTCGCGGCCTCCGGTGATTGGAATGGCCGAAACGGCAAGGTGTTCAAGATAGCGCCGGGCGGAGTCGGCGAGGTTTGGAACGATGATCTTGTCGATTTCCCCAACGGTCTGTGCCTCGGGCCTGACGGGAATTTTCTTTACGTGGTGATGAGTCTGAATTCCCCCAGGGTGGTGCGAATGCCGATTCTGGGTTCAGGGGATTCAGGCGATGTTGAGACAGTGGTCGAGTTACCCGAAACGGTGCCTGACGGGGTCGCTTTTGACACGGATGGGAATCTGTATATCTCCTGCTATCGACCGGACCGCATCTATCGCCTGTCTCCCACTGGCAACCTGGATGTTCTGGCGGAGGATTACGAAGGCACGTTGATTGCCGCGCCGACCAATATCGCGTTCTGCGGGCCGGAGCTTGGGAGCCTGATATCCGCGAACCTGGGCAGGTGGCACCTGACCAGGTATAACGTGGACGCCACAGGCATGTCGCTCCACTATCCGTCAATCGGGTGAGCTCTTACTTGACGGTTACTTGAATCGATGCTGTTGCCATAGGGCCGTATGTGAACGAGACAGGGTACGCGCCGGGTTTTTCGTAGGTGTAGGTTTCTTCCCAGTGCCTGTTGAATGATGAGCCTTTGGTGAACATGATGCAGCCGGGCATCATGGCGATCTGGTTGCCGTCTCCGAAATCCCAGGTGACTCCCTGGCAGTACAGGTCCTGGTCGTCATCCGCCCCTCCGACGATATCCGCGATCAGGAGAACTGTCAGAGGGCTTCCAGCCACTGGCTCGAAGTTCAGCTTTGTTGTGGCTTCGCTGTCGGAATTTCCAGTCGAATTGGTTTGCTTCGGCTGGACGATGAGGGTTGCGACCGGGGGCGGCGCTGTTTGGCCCTGAGCGCCGGGGTAGGGATCGAGAGAGACGAAACGCACAACGAAGTCACCGAGGTCTGCGGTTGCGGGGGCGGACTTTTGCATCTCAAGGGTGATCTCCCCGACTCCCACGAATTCACCCTGCATGGTTGCGCTGACGACTATTTTCGCCTCGCCCGCCCAGACGCAGACGACGTTGGCGGGGCAGCGGGAGTCGTTGATCGACTCCAGTTTTATGACCAGGGATTCGTCGCCCACGTTCACTGTGCCGCCTTCGGCTATTCCGAAAGGCTCGCCGTATTCGGCGGTGTCGTCAACACTGGGAACCGGTGGGGCCGAGACGACAGGCTCCAGAGGGGTCGTTTTGCCGTTCACGTCAACGATGTACTGCACACCGGGTTTGAAGTCGGAGCCGAGATGGACCTCTATATCCATCATGCGATATATCTCTGCGCACGCCTGGTTAGCGTCAGCCGGAGCCAGGTTGGTGACTGAGATGCGGACGGTTGTGCCGTCCGTCGTGACCTCGTGGGTTCCTGGGTCGTAGCATGCGTTGGGCAGTCCGTAGGTGATGATTACCGTGTACTGAGGCGGCAGGCTCCTGGTTGCGAGAATTTTCAAATTTTCAATGGGAGCGGGAACGTGTTCTCGGCCCTGGGTGTCCGGCGCAGGCTCAGGAGCGCGGCAGCGGACGGCGGGGTCAATGGCCTGGATCTGCCGAGGTTCTCCGTTCACCTCAACGGTGTAGGTCTCGCAGGGCGTGTAGCTTCCGGACAGAAGCGCTTTGTTCTCTTCGATTCCGTAGATGGCCGTGCACGTGAGATTGGTGTCGGTGGGAATGCTGTTTAGAACCGTTACAGTGATGAGGTCGCCGCGCTGACTGACATCGAAGAAGGTCAGTTTCGCGCAGCCGCTGGGGAGGCCTGAAAGCACCGTCAAGGTGGTCTCTCCGGCCATGCTGTCGATGATGTTGAGATGGACGCTCTCGATGGGCGCCGGAACTTGCTTGAATTCGTCGCCTGGAACGTTCGGAAGGTTCGGAACGGTGGGCATGGGCAAGCTGCCTGAGCCTGCGGGTTTGAGCGGGTATGAGGTCCCGTTTACGTCCACGGTGTATGCAACGGCCTGGTCGAAATCGGAGCCGAGCGCCACGTTCTCGACCACGGTGCGGTAGATTTCGGCGCATGCCATGTTCGGATCGACGGGGCCGAGATTGGTTACTTCGATTCTGACAACGGCGCCATCGCGCTCGACCACGGCCTCGTTGAAGTCGTAGCAGGCGTTGGGCAGGCCGAGGGTGATTGCGACGAAGTACTGCACAGGGAAGCTTTCGGCGATGACTATCTCGACGTTTTCTATTGGAGCCAGGACGTGCTCTTGGTCACCGGAAGCGGCAGGTTGTGAGGAGCCGCCGCACAGAATCGCGGGATCAGCAATCTCTAATTGTTGTCGGACTCCGGTCCCTATCGGCACGTGAAGCTGTGGTTGGACGGAGTGTTTGTCGCCGTTTACGACGACGGTGTATGTGCTGCACGGGTCGAACTCGCCTGTGATCTCGGTATGGCTCTGGTTGGTCCCGTACACCTGAGTGCAGCTTATGTTTGGATTATTCGGAACCAGGTTGGTTACTGTCGCCGTGATGGCTGTCCCTGGCTGGTCCACGACGGTATTGTCGTAGCGAACGCATCCGTTGGGAATGCCAGACACGATGACCAGTTCTGCCGGATCGTCGCTGTCTTGGATGAGCCAGATTCCCACGTTTTCGATGGGAGCCTGCGCCACAACCATGCCATCGTCGGTCACAATATCCGAAGGGCGAACGGGGGTTGCCTCTCCGGGATTGGCGGGAACTGCGCTTTCGCAGGCCAGCGCCAGCATCAAGACAAGCGTGGCGCCGAGCAAAAATGCGATCTTCTTTGTCGAGTTCATCGAGTTATGCCCTCCGAGATTTTCGGTCTGTTATATATACAGACGCTCGGGGCCGGCGGATTGTTCCATTCATCTGGGGTTGGGAGACACGAGAATTCGGAACACATCTTTGGTGGGAGCCAGCATCCTCTGGAACCCGGTGTCGATTACCTGGTCCAGGGTTATGACATCGGAGATGAGTTGGCGGGTCTTGATCTTGCCATCGGCGATGAGGCGGACTGCTTCTTCGACGTCACGCTGCTGGTAGGCAAGGGAGCCTGAGACTCGGACCTCGGTGGCGACCAGGGAGTTGAAGTCGAATTCGGGCGTTGAAGTGTAGATGGCGACCAGGACGACGTGGCCTCCCCTGCGGACGAGGTTTACCGACAGCGCGGTGGTATCGTCGGTTCCGGCGGCGTCGATGACTACGTCTGGGCCAACTCCGGCGGTCAGCTCGTTGAGGCGGTCGGCAAGATTTTCTGTCTGAGGGTTGATGGTGGCGTCCGCTCCCAGTTCGGCGGCGAGGTCGAGGCTCATTTGTCGAGGGTCAAC
>JASLRP010000597.1 GCA_030743915.1 SAR202 cluster bacterium
CCCCTCCCGTTGAGCCAGCGCAAGCTGTTCAACCTCCGGTTGCGCCAGCAGTCGAGCCTGTGCCTCCGGCCGCCGCGCCGCCTGTGCAGCCCCCGCCTGCGGCTTCTCCCGGTGAGCCAGCGCAAGCTGTTCAGCCTCCGGTTTCGCCAGCAGTTGAGCCTGTGCCTCCGGCCGCCGCGCCGCCTGTGCAGCCACCGCCTGCGGCTCCTCCCGTTGAGCCAGCGCAAGCTGTTCAGCCTCCGGTAGCGCCAGCAGTCGAGCCTGTGCCGCCGCCCGCGGCCCCTGCTCCAGAACAACTTGTGACACCGCCACCTGCGGCTCCGCCAGCAGCGGAAGCGCCGCCGGCCCCTCCGGTTGCGCCAGCCGAACCCGAACAACAAACAGAGGCAGACGACAATGCTACAACCTAAACGAGTCAAATTCAGGAACATGCACCGGGGCCGCCGGAAAGGCTTGTCGGTCCAGGGCAGCAGGATGAACTTCGGTGATTATGGGCTGAAGTCCACCGAGGCTGCATGGGTGACATCTCGACAGATCGAAGCCGGTCGCCGAGCGATGACCCGCTATGCCCGTAGAGGCGGCAAACTGTGGATTCGGATATTCCCAGACAAGTCGGTGACTGCCCGGGCGGCAGAAACTCGCATGGGTAGTGGCAAAGGCCCTGTCGACCATTGGGTCGCCACGGTCAAGCCTGGACGGATCATCTATGAGATTTCAGGCGTGCCAGAGGACGTCGCCAGAGAGGCGCTTCGGCTTGCTTCTTCCAAGATGCCAATGGGCACCAAAATCGTCCAACGACATGCTGCATAACGTTATTGCTTAAGCTGATCGCGGCCAATAACCGCGCTCCCATCATCCGAAGGGCGAATAATGGAAATTGACGACCTGAGAGCTTTGTCCGACGAGGACCTGGCGACAGAATTATATGAAACTCATCGAGAATTGATGAACCTGCGGTTTCGCGCCGCAACCATGCAACTCTCTAACGTGAATGAAATAAAGAAGTCAAAGAAACGCATCGCGCGCATTAACACTGTGGCCCGTGAGCGTGAACTAGCGAGAGCAGGCGTATGAGCTACGAGCGACGTAAAGTGAGAATTGGTCGGGTCGTTAGCGACAAAATGGACAAGACTGTCATTGTCGCTTATGGCTGGAGCAGCCCTCATTCGATATACAAAAAGGCCGTCCGGCGCGAAACCCGATTCATGACCCACGATCCAGAAAATCAGGCCAGATTGGGAGACGTGGTGCGTATCGTTGAGTCCAGGCCAATCTCCAAGACAAAACGCTGGAGACTGGCGGAGATTCTTTCCAGCCAGGAAATCGCCGAAATTCAACCCGAAGAGATTCAGGTTGACGAGTCGGTGGTCTCTGCCGCAGCTACGTCTGCCCTGGACCAAGCTGAGGCAGAAATATCAACTCCGGCGGCGGATGATGAGCCGTCCTCTGATAACGACTCGACAGAGGAACAGGGCTAAAGGGAGAGCAATACCGACATGATTCAGCAATACACACGCCTCAAAGTAGCGGACAACTCTGGGGCAAAGGTCATAAGTTGCATCGGCGTGCCCGGAGGCAGCGGCAGGAAGTATGCCTGGTTGGGCGATGTTATCGTGGCGTCTGTCAAAGACGCGGCCCCCGCGGCGGCAGTCCGAAAGGGCGAGGTTGTCAGGGCCGTTGTAGTGCGAACGTCCAAAGCCCATCGCAGGCCGGATGGCTCACATATCAAATTTGACGACAACGCGGCTGTCATCATCAACGAAGACCAGATGCCCAGAGGCACACGAATCTTTGGCCCGGTGGCTCGCGAACTCCGTGACCGCGACTTCATGAGGATCGTATCTCTGGCTCCAGAGGTGCTTTAGATGAGACTTCATGCCAACGATAATGTGATAATCACCAAAGGCCGCGACAAAGGGAAACAGGGCAATATCACCCGCGTGCTCAATAAACAGAACAAAGTTGTGGTCGAAGGAATAAACATCGTAACCAAGCATCAAAAGCCCACTGGCGCATTCCAACAGGGCGGACTGATTCAAAAGGAGATGCCCATACCTGCGGCGAACGTTTCGCTAGTGTGTGTGCATTGCTCCAAGCCCACCCGGGTCGCTTACAGATATCTGGGCGACAACACCAAGGCACGCGTCTGCGCGAAATGCGAGGAAGTAATCGAATGACGACCGAAGACCAAAATCAAGAAGGCGCTGACGAGGCTGCCGATTCCGGTTCCAACGGGGCCGCTCCTGAACCTCGACCATTGCCCCGATTGCTTCAGCGACTCAGAGATGAGATACGCCCGCAAATGATTCAGGAGTTCAACTACACCAGCGTCATGCAGGTCCCTCGTCTGGACAAAGTCGTGCTGAACATTGGCATGGGTGAGGCGCTGGTGAACGCTCGTTCAATGGAGGCCGCCACTGGCGACCTGACCGCGATTTCAGGCCAAAAGCCTGTGATCACTCGCGCCAAGAAATCCATCGCTGGTTTCAAGATTCGCGAAGGCATGCCAATCGGCATAAGCGTCACGCTGCGCAGCCACAGAATGTACGAATTTATGGACCGCCTGCTGAACTCGTCGCTTCCGAGAATCCGCGACTTTCAGGGCGTCCCCAGAGAGTCTTTCGATGGACGAGGAAACTACTCACTGGGAATCAGAGAGCAGGTAATTTTCCCTGAAATCGATTACAACAATATCGACCGGATACGCGGAATGCAGATCGCGATAGTCACGACGGCACGCAACGATCAGGAAGGGTTCCGCTTGCTTGAGCATCTCGGAATGCCCTTCGCCCGCACCAGGGACCAGTTGGCCGGATAGCCCGGCATCATAGTGGGGAACTAAAACATGGCAAAGACATCCAAGATCGAGCGCTGGAAAAGACCGCAACGCTACAAGGTCAGGCAGCATAACCGTTGCAACAATTGTGGCAGGCCAAGAGCGTACATCAGGCACTTCGGACTGTGCCGTATCTGTTTCAGGAATATGGCCCTGGAAGGGTTGCTTCCGGGCGTTCGAAAAGCCAGTTGGTAGCGCGTCAGAACGTCGCGCAGCTTAAGTAGGAAGACACATGACAGTAACAGACCCAATCGCGGACATGCTCACTCGCATCCGCAATGCAATCATCGTTCGCCACCCGCTGGTGTCAATTCCGGCTTCCAAGATCAAGCTGGAAATGGCGCGGATTCTGGCGGAAGAGGGCTTCATCGAAGGGTACGAAGTGATTCGGCCCAATACGCCCCAGGCAATGATCAGAATTCGCCTGCACTATAGGACCAAGGACAATCCTGCGATCACGGGCCTAAAGCGCGTGAGCAAGCCAGGACTTCGGGTGTATGTGGGCAAAGGCGAAATCCCGCGATACTATGGCGGCATGGGCGTTGCAGTGATGTCAACTTCCCAGGGCGTTATGACCGGGCGACAGGCCTGGCGAGATGGCGTCGGCGGCGAACTTCTTTGCTACGTGTGGTAAGGAGCGGAATATGTCCAGAATAGGAAATCAACCCATCCCCGTGCCCAGCGGAGTGGACGTCGATATCAAAAGCAGCGACGTCACCGTCAAAGGGCCGCGAGGCACCATGTCTCGAACATTCCACGAAGATATGAATATCTCGCGGGAAAACGGGACTGTTCTAGTCGAGCGTCCGTCAGACACCGGCGAGCACAAAGCTCTTCACGGTCTGACGCGCAGTCTATTGAATAACATGGTGGTCGGTGTCAGCGAAGGTTTTTCGAAAACCCTTGATCTGGTGGGAGTTGGATATCGTGTCGCTCAGAGCGGCTCGGGCATCTCCCTCAGCGTTATGCTGAGCCATCAGGTTGACGTTGACCCACTACCGGGCATAACGCTGGAAGTGGAAGGCAACAACCGCATCCGCGTTATGGGAATAGACAAGCAGTCCGTGGGCCAGCAGGCGGCAGAGATTCGCAAGGTGCGCCCGCCCAATGTGTACACCGGCAAGGGCATTCGGTATGCCGGTGAAGTAGTCCACATCAAACCAGGCAAGAGCGCCAGGAGAGCCTAAAAGATGGCGAAACCCCAAACCACCAAGGCCAGAAGGGCCATTCGACACAAAAGAGTGCGACGGAAGATTTCCGGCAGTTCCGAGCGGCCACGTCTGGCGGTCTATCGGAGTCTTCAGCACGTTTACGCTCAGGTCATTGACGACTCCAAAGGCGAGACGCTGGTTGCGGCCTCCAGTCTGGAGCCAACGATACTCGGACAGCGCGAAGGCAAACGCAAATCCCAGGTGTCAGTCCTGGTCGGCGAACTCATCGCCGAGCGCGCCAAGGAAAAAGGCATCAACACAGTGGTTTTTGACCGAGGCGGATTCAAGTTCCACGGCAGGACCAAAGCGCTGGCTGATGCCGCGCGCAAGGGAGGCCTAGTTTTCTAAATGACCAGCAACTTCAACGACCGAAATAACAGAAATCAACAACAGGAAGAGGGCGAGGACGCTCCTTTCGTCGAGCGGGTGGTTCGAATCTCCCGTGTGGCGAAAGTGGTCAAGGGTGGCCGGCATCTCAGCTTCAACGCTGTGGTTGTCGTGGGTGATGGAGAAGGCCATGTCGGAATCGGCATGGGCAAGGCTGACGCGGTGCCGGACGCCGTTCGAAAAGGCGCGGCGAACGCACGCAAAAACATCGTCCAGATCTCTCTCAAGGGGAGCACAATACCCCACGAGGTCGTGACCAAATATGGCGGCGCCCTGGTCATGCTAAAGCCCGCGTCTCCGGGGACTGGAGTCATTGCAGGTGGAGCAGTCCGGGCCGTCGTCGAATTGGCCGGCGTTCGAGACATCCTCACCAAGGCTCGCCGCAGCACCAACCCTGTGAATGTGGTCAAGGCAACATTCGAAGGACTAAAGAGTTTGCGCGATCCTCAGGAAGAGATTCGCAGGCGTAAATCCCTGGTAGAGAACATGGCTGAACGAGCCAGAATTCAAGCCGAGCGCAGGGCTGCTCGCCAGGCGAGACAGGCAGCCGCCCAGTCTCAGGCCGCCGCCCAATCCCAGGCAGCGGCTCCGTCGTAGTAATAAAAGCCCTCACCTGTTGATTGGGTCAATCCCAACAACCCCTCAATCGGGGGAAATGCAGTTCGAATTGAGATTGATATTATGGCAAAAATAGCAGTAACGTTGAGGAAGAGCACTATTGGCTTTCCCAGAAACCAACGAAGAGTCGTGGAGAGCCTGGGCCTTCGGAGGCTCCATCATACGGTGGAACACGAGGACAATGACGCTATCAAAGGCATGATTTTCAAGGTCAAGCACCTTCTGGAAGTCAAACCAGTTGAGTCCTCGGATTGATCTTTTAACTAACAAATCCGGTCGTTGACACTCTGGTCGCTGAGCCGGATTTCACTATCAGACAGCTCGCTGTCACGGAGCAACTGAATAGAAATGAACCAACATTCGATAAAATCCCCGAAAGGGGCCAAGCGTGCGCGAAGGCGCGTTGGCCGAGGCGACGCAAGCGGTTATGGCAGCTACTCAGGCAGAGGCGTCAAGGGCCAGAAATCCCGGAGCGGCGGCGGCGTCATGGCCGGCTTCCAGGGTGGGCAGTTGTCCCTCCTCAAGAGGCTTCCCAGCATGCGGGGGTTCACCAACATCTTTCGCCAGGAATACCACATAGTGAATCTGGACCAACTGGCGTTGTTCCCGGCGGATACCGAAGTCACGCCAGATATGCTGGTTGAGGCTGGATTCATCAGAAACCTGAACGAACCTGTGAAAATATTGGGTCGCGGAGAGCTGGACGTAGCTCTCACCGTGTCAGCCCAACGATTTTCCAACTCAGCCAGAGAGAAGATTGAGGCCGCAGGGGGGCGCGTGGAGGAGATCGCTTGATCTCTCCCGACCTGCAATTGTCCCAATCTCGCCGATGCGACGATTCGGCAAGTTTTGAGCGAGGGAAGAAGTGTTCGGTGGTAGTGTGAAGGAGATCGCTTGATGCGCCAGAGCCAGGCAGCAAGACAGCAACAGTCATCCAGACCACAACTTATTCAGTCCATGCTGGACGCCATGCGCGTCCCAGACCTGCGCGCGAAAATTCTGTTCACACTGGCGATGCTGGTGATATTCAGATTCGTCGCCCAGGTGCCTGTTCCAGGCGTCGACACTCAGGCGCTGCATCAGGCGTTTGAACAGCAGGCCCTTCTCGGGTTCCTGGACCTGTTCAGTGGCGGAGCGTTGGCAAACCTGAGCGTCGCGGCGCTGGGCGTATATCCTTACATCACGGCATCCATTGTGATGCAGATACTCACGCCCGCTATTCCCAGCCTGAAAGCAATCTCTCAAGAGGGTGAATTCGGTCGCCAGAAGATCAACCAGATCACCCACTATCTAACCGTTCCCATAGCGTTCCTTCAGTCCTGGGGCCAGTTGACCTTGCTCCAGCAGTCCGGCGTTCTTCCGGGCGTCGATTTCGGGTTAAACCTGAGCACGCTGGCAATGCTTGTGTCGATGGTGGCAGGTACCATGTTCCTGGTATGGCTCGGCGAACTGATCACCGAGCGCGGCCTGGGAAATGGCATATCGCTCATTATCTTCGGCGGCATCGTCGCCAGGTTCCCCTCGGTAGTCGGCCAGGGATTCCTGGAGAGCGACCAGGCAGGCGGCCTGCTATTGCTGGGCCTTTTCGGATTTGCCATCATCTTTGTCATCGTAATGTTTACCGAAGCGCAACGCCGAGTTCCCGTGCAGTACGGTCGCAGCGTGTTTCGAGGCGGCAGGATGCAACGTCAGAGTGGCTCGACATTCCTGCCTTTGAGGGTGAACTCCGCAGGCATGATCCCGTTGATTTTCGC
>JASLRP010000598.1 GCA_030743915.1 SAR202 cluster bacterium
ACTCGATGTTCAGCTTGGCCTGGCCCAGAGAAAGTTCGGGGTCGAATTTGAACGTCACAGTCTCGGCTTTCTCGTCGAAAACCGTGTCGGTTGGCGTCAGGGCTTCCGAGCCAATCGTCAGGGAAGCTGATTGAATTTCGATCTCCGCGCAGTTCAGAACAATCTCTGACGATGGCTCCAGTATCGCGATGTCGATGCCCTCCCTGCCCGCGAAAGTGAAGCTGTCCAGGTCGGGCGTCAGGGTCAGATCGTACCTGGATGGCTTTGCGTTTTCAGGGAGCGTTACGCCAAGGGTTTCGGTCATGATTCAGTCCTTCAAGTAGAAATTGCGAGGCTCTATCCTGACAGGATAGCGCAGAGTGTTCAGTGATTGCGATGGAAGACGCTCATTCACAGAATTGCCGCCGGAGTCAAAGACGCGGCGGCAATTCTGAATTGCTCTGATGATTTGATCGCAGAGAGTTAGATTAGTTCGCCGTCCAATTTGGAGGGCGTTTCTCAGAGAAAGCGCGGGGGCCTTCGACCCTGTCGTTGGAGGCGACTTGCTTTTGTTGCTCCGAATAGTTGCGAGCAAACGCGATGTTCAGAGGAGAGTCGAGGCCCTGAATGGCCATCTGCTTGCTGGCCCGGACAGACAGCGGGGCGCATTCCAATATCTCGTTCGCCCATCGCTCAGCGGTTGGGATGAGGTCTGCCAGAGGGACCACCTCGTTGATCAGGCCGAGCTTCTGCGCTTCCTCGGCTTTGATGCGACGGGCCGTGAGCATCATGCCCATAGCGATCTTCATGGGTATGTGTCTGGGGAGCCTGTGAACTCCGCCGGCTCCGGCGTAAAGTCCGACTCTCGGCTCGGGCAGGCCAACCTCGGCATGGTCGGCGGCGATAATAATGTCGCAAGCCAATGCCACCTCAAACCCGCCGCCCAGTGCGTAACCGTTGACGGCGGCGATGATGGGCTTCCAGCATTCGAAGTCGGAGGTGATACCTCCGAAGGGAGCGCGGTCCGCTCTCGCTCCGGGCTGGTCGCGGTTCTGGTCCTGCTCTGCCGTGTATCGCAGGTCGTTCCCCGCGCTGAAGGCCCGCTCGCCCGTGCCTGTGAGGATGGCAATCCACACATCAGGATCATCGCGGAATTCGCAGAACGCCTTGTACATCTCCATGTTGGCGGGTGGATGCAGGGCATTCAGACGCTCGGGTCGGTTGATTGTTATGTAGGCGATTCGTCCTTTGGTCTCGTAAGTCAGGAATTCGTATGCCACTATCGCACCTCGCTGCTGAATGTGATTTCAGGTCGAGATTATATCAGTCTTTTGTGTTTCTTGGCGCCTCTCGCCTGATAGAAACGTGGTATTTATAAGCGAGGGCTGGCAGATCAGGATTCGTCCCATTTCTCCCAGGATGTGACCTCGCTGACCGGAGCGCGTCGAGTTGGGCCGTACTTATACCCGTCCTGGGGGTACCCAATGGGCAAAAGGGCGGCGGTTTCCACGTTCTCGGGGATGCCTAGCAGGGCCTTTATCTCGTCTTCGTACTGCTTGTGCATGGTGGTGATCGCGCTTCCCAGACCCAACGCTCTGGCGGCCAGCAGGATGTTCTGGACGGCAGGGTAGATGGAGGAGCCGCGAGTCATTGTCGATGGGGAGCCGTCATGCTGGATACAGGCCATGAGCAGGACGGGAACCTCAGCCATGTGGTCGGCCAGGTATTGCGCCGATGACAATACGTGATCCTGCACACTTGGAGGAGTGGGGTTCTGGCTGCCGTAGGACTTCTCCCAGACCCGGAAGTAGTACTCGGCGATCTTCGCTTTGGTGTCCGGGTCGGTGATGACAAGGAACTTCCAGCCCTGGCTGTTGCCTCCGCTGGGCGCTTTGGTGGCGGCTTCGATCAGTCGTTCAATTATCTCCCGCGGCACCGGGTCAGGCTTGAGGTGCCGGATGGCGCGCTGGGTGTATATGGCGTCGAAGAATCCAATCTGTTCGGTCATGTTTGCTCCAGAGTTAATCGGGCTTGGGCGGCAGATTGACGCGTGTTGTCGGGACGTTCTGTGTCCGCGTGTCAATCTGGCGACCCTCATATTACGTGGGTTGTCTGGCTATCGCAATACCGAGGTCCGAGGAAGGTTGGTGCGTCGTGAATTGCGGTCTGATAGAATGGGCGCGCCCATAACGAGGGCGCATAAACACAAAAATATCCAGGAGGCAAAGGCGATGAAGGTTGGCACAGGGCTTGCGGGCAGGTTGCCCAGCGAGATTGCGGAGTCGGCTCGGAACGCCGAGAGTCGCGGGTTCGACATATTTTCGTCGGCGGAGACCAATCACAACCCATACCTTCCGCTGGCGATTGCCGCCGAGCATACAGAGAACATTACTCTACGAACTTCCATCGCGCTGGCCTTCGCTCGTAATCCTATGGACACCGCCTATATCGCGTGGGACCTGGCGGCGATGTCCAAGGGCCGGTTCGTTCTGGGGTTGGGAAGTCAGGTGAAGGGGCACATCGTCAGGCGTTTTGGGATGAACTGGACGCCCCCCGCCCCCCGGATGCGCGACTACATCAACGCGATGAGGCACATCTGGAACGCCTGGCAGACGAAGACTCCGGTGGACTTTACCAGCGACAATTTCACATTCAACCTGATGCCGCCCTTCTTCAACCCAGGCCCCATCGACCATCCTGATATCAAGGTCTATATCTCGGCGGTGAACACCAACATGCTGGGCGTTGGCGGCGAGGTCTGCGATGGCGTGCTGGTCCATGGATTCAGCACCCATAAGTACACGCAGGAATTCATCCTGCCTCAGATAGCTCGTGGCGCGGCGCGTGCGGGACGCACACTGGAGGACATTGAAATCTCGGCCGGCGGATTTATCGTCACTGGAAAGAACGATGAGGCAGTCGACAAGCAAATTCAGATCACCAAGGGCCGAATCTCGTTCTACGCCTCGACTCGAAGCTATCTTCCGGTCATGGCCACTCACGGCTGGGACGACACGGCGGCCAAGCTCTATCGCATGTCCATAGACGGCAAGTGGAGCGATATGCCCTCGCTGATTACCGACGACATGGTTGACGCATTCTCGGTGGTCGGGACATACGACGACATCGTTCCCAAGCTGAAGGCGCGGTACAGCGGCTATGCGTCGTCTATTGGTTTCGACATTCCTGTTGAGTCTCCAGAGGATGAGGACCGTCTGAAGAGCATGGTCGCGGAGTTGCAGGCGCCGTAAGGCTACTCCGACTCCCGGACGACTCCCTCTTCTTGCATTTCGGCGACCTGCTCAGGCGTGTAGCCGAGGATGGATGTTAGCACCTCTTCGGTGTGTTCGCTGTAGCGCGGGGCGCGGGTGACCGGATTATCGTCGTCAGACATTTTGATGGGCATTCCGATCATGGGATAGTCGCCTCTCACATCGTCGTACACTGACACGATCATTTCGCGCTCGATAAGGTGCTCCTGCTCAAGGAGTTCTTCAGGGGAGTAGGTCGCGCCAGCCAGGACTCCTGTTCCGGCCAGGATGTCCATAGCTTCCTGCTTGGTGTGCTTCAGGGTCCATTCGGTGACGATCTGGGTTGCTTCCTCAGCGTGGTTGTTGCGCTCTTCTTCGCTGTCGAATCGAGGGTCGCCGATGAGTTCAGCTTTGCCCATCGCGGCCAGCATTATGTCCCAACCGTCGCCCCTGGGATGTATCATCACGTAGTCGTCGGGGCCTCCTGGGGAGGTGGGAAACACCATCGGAACTCCGCGGAATCCCATGTGTCCCTGACGAGGACGGACGTTGCCTGCCAGCGTCGGCGTCAGGCGCATGCGCATCAGGTTGACCACGGCGTCCTGCATGGAGACTTCGACCTTCTGGCCTTTGCCTGTGCGCTCGCGCTTGTGCAGGGCGGCCAGAATTCCGATGGCGGCGTGAAGGCCGCTTCCAGAGTCCCCGACGCCCGGTGCGATGCTCACCGGAGGTCGGTCAGGGTGGCCGGTGGTGGCCATCGCTCCCCCGACCGCCTGGGCGACAAACTCGAAACCTTTGTAGTCGGAGTGTGGACCGTACTCTCCAAAACCTTTGATGGTGGCGTAAACAAGTTTCGGATTGATTTCGTGCAGGACATCCCAGCCGAGACCGAGGCGACTTAGCATCCCTTTGGAGAAATTCTCTAACAACACGTCGGCCCATTTGACCAGGCCTTTGAACGCCTCTTTGCCTTTGTTAGTTTTGAGGTCGAGGGTGATGGCCCGCTTGTTGTTGTTGAAAATCAGAAAGTAAAAGCTGTCGGAGTCGTCGCGGTGGGCGAGTTCCCACCGTGTGGAGTCTCCGCCTCTGGTGTCCTCCACCTTCACGACGTCTGCGCCGAGGAACCCCAGCATCTGACCGCATGACGGCCCAGCCTGCACATGGGTCAGGTCCAGAACTTTTACATCCTCAAGCGCTCGGTCCATGTCATCACTCTCCCGTTGGCAGATTGTCGTATCAGTCTGTCGGATTGTTTTTTATGTCAAACATTATCTGTTTGATCTCGGCCACTGCGTCATCCAGCCTTCCGCTGTGGTTGACGACACGGTGG
>JASLRP010000599.1 GCA_030743915.1 SAR202 cluster bacterium
TGCCCTGACGAGACGACCTACAACAGCCCGTGCCCCGCCGTGGCGACCGGATTCGCGCTATTGGTGTTCCTCGGCACGGGGAGCGGACCGGGCCACGGCGAGCATCAGCGTACGATCGGCCGTGGCGTCAACTTCTTCCAACAACCGGAGTTCTCGGAAGGCTGCTCCCTCAAGGCCATCGTCGTCATTTTTGCCGTTGGCTCGCGCCATTTACCAACTCTTGTTCTAACTGTTAAGCGTCCAGCGCTTTCTGAATCTGGGATTGTGCCTGACCCATTCGCGCTATTTAACTGGACTAATATATTGTTCGTCCAGCGAACGCACTTGTCAAGGCCTATCTAATTTGATTCGTAACCACTTGCGTTCGTTTTTGAAACGCATTGTCCTCTGCGGGGGGTTGAACTTGTTCCATCGAAGGTCAATATGACCGAGATTGACAGCCGTTCCCCGGTGGCGTGGGAACAAATTCGGTTGACCGTGGTTCCGGCCAGTCCCTATAATCGCACCTATTGTGACCGCAACCGCGCGCAACTCTGATCTGTAAACAGGTGGCTGGAAATCCATGACACTAAGAAGCGACGCCACATCAAGAGAATTCATCACATGGGGACTGCTGAACGCTGCCAGAGTCGGAATTCTGCTCGTTCTACTTATGCCGCTGGTGGTGACAAGTTCGACCCTTTTCCCGTTTATCGTCGGAAAGGCGATCTACGCCCGCACCATCATCGAAGTGACGTTTGGCGCCTGGCTTCTGCTTGTTCTGATTGCTCCGGAACAAAGGCCGAAGAGATCCTGGATATTGATCGCGTTCGGAGTGTGGCTCGTCGCATCGGTCGCGGCTGGTTTTGCCGGAGTCAGCTTCCAGAGGAGCATGTGGTCAACTTACGAGAGGATGCAGGGGATCGTCGATCTGGCCCACTGGGCGGGCTTCGTGCTGGTGGCAGGCTCGGTGTTCCGTTCGCTGAATGACTGGAAATGGCTGCTCAACGCGAATCTGGCCGTGAGCATGTTCGCGTCGATCCTTGGTTTGGGCCAGAACTTCGACGTGTTTGAATCGAGCATACTGGGAGCATCTGCCAGAATCGAGTCCACACTGGGAAACGCCACATACGTCGGCGCCTACACGATGGTCAACATATTCATCGCGTTAGGTTTGATCGCCCTGTCGTGGCGTCAGAGCGCCCCACTGGCACCGACGCAGGACGCCTCGCCAGCGGCTGCCTCCAGAGCAGCCAGACGTCGCAGAAGGCGGGCCAGCAGGCCCCAGACCCAGTCCGCTGAATTCGATTGGCTGCCATATCTCAGGGTGTTTTGGATAAGCGCGATCGTGATTGAACTGTGGGCCCTTTGGCTGACTGAAACCCGAGGTGCGATTATCGGATTGGGCGCGGGGGCGGTTGGGTTCGCAGCGGTGTACTCGGTGTGGGGCAGGATCGAGCGGATCCGGCAGGTGTCGTACGCCATCATGGGCATGGTGATCGTCGTGTTGCTGCTTTTCATCGTTGCCAGAACTACATCAGTTCTCGACCCGGTGATTGACCGAAGCGCTACCCTTGGCCGCGTCGCGACCATCGGCCCCAATGACGAGAGCATTAAAGGTCGCATTACTTCCATATCTGCGGGACTTCAGGGTTATGTCGAAAAACCTATATTCGGTTGGGGACCCGAGAATTACCTCATCGCATGGGGAAAGCATTTTGACGCAGAATCTGGAGTGCGAGAACGATTTGACCAGGCGCACAACAAACTCGTTGAGGAACTCACGACGAAAGGCGCGGTTGGTCTTGTTACTTATCTGGCCATCTGGGCCTTTATCATTTTGGTATTCGTGAGAGCCGTGAAGCGGCGAGAGGCTTACGAGCAAGTGTTCGTGATCCTTGTCGGCGCGGCGATGGGCGGTTTTTTCGTCCAGAACATGTTCTTGTTCGACTCTCCGGTTACCGTGTTGCAGTTCGTTGTGCTGGTATCGTTCTTCATCGCCGAGGAGATGCAGCAGCGCCAGACTCAGCTTGATGAAGCAGGCGAACAAACCGAGTCTCAGCCGACTCGGTCCTTTGTGTCCGGTTTGGGAGACCGTGCGTCGACTATATTATCATCTCCGACAGGCGGGACTTTCAGTGCTGTCGTCATCGTTGCTGTGCTCGGAATTTCGATCTTCTTCCTGAATATGAAACCCTTCAATGCCGCGGCAGCGATCGTTCAGACCAGCGACCCGAATATCAACTGGGAGCAGCGGTTCGGATTCTTCGAGGAGTCAATCGACGAGTTCCCGGCGCTGGCGAATTATCCCCGGCTGCTCCTGCTTTCTCAGGTGTCCAATAATCTGGGAGCGCTCACGACCGAGGATTTTCAAGTCGCATTGGCATTGATCGAGCAGGAAGGCGCACAAGGGTTAATTGACGAACCTGAAAGCTGGCGATTGCACGTGGCGATGGCCCACTTCTACCAGGTCGCGGCCCAGGTCGATGTGTCGCTGTTGGATAAGTCCAAAGAGCATGTTCAAGAAGCCGACAAACTCGCCCCCAAGACCATCGAGGTCAACGCGATCAGAGATGAGCAGGAACGACTGGAAGCCATCGTGGCAGGGCAGTGACCTTGGTCACCTGAGGTTTTTGTCCTCGGCCTGCCATTTACCGCTGAGTGTGACCCACACTGACAGGAACAGCAGCTTGACGTCCAACAGTGGCGACATTCGTCTCATGTAGATTCTGTCGTAGCGAATTTTGTCCCGGGGCTCAGTGGCGTATTTGCCATATACCTGAGCGATGCCAGTTAAGCCCGGCCGCACCTGAGTCCGGTCCGCGAAACCGGGGACGGTTTTGATGATTTCCTCCGCCAACTCCGGACGTTCTGGACGCGGCCCCACCAGGCTGATGTCGCCTTTCCACAAATTTATCATCTGCGGCAGTTCGTCCAGCGCCCTGGCCCTCATGAATCTGCCCATTCGCGTAATTCTCGGATCATCGCCCGACGCCAGAACTGCGCCGGTTAATTCCTCGGCGTTCTCGACCATTGACCTGAACTTGTACAGTTTGAAGACGCGACCGCCCTTGCCCAGCCGGGTTTGGGTGTAGAAGATGGAACCTCGGTCATCGAGCCATATGGCGAGGGGTATTGCGATCCAGAGCAACAGAAAGATCGGCGATAGAGCGATGTGCGCCAAAGTAAGAATTACGAGATCAAAGGGCCGCTTGTAGAACTCGCCGCGATTTTTGATCGGATCTTTCAGGGGTTTGGCACTTCGAGTCTTCGTCATTATTGGCGCGCCTGACCTGTATTCATACCGATAGGCAGCGTCGGGCGGTAAATCTCACTCCGATTCATTCCAACAGATCCTTCGCCCAATCTCGATTGGCGAGATACCAGTCCACTGCGCTGGCTACCCCATCCTCCAGGCTCACTTGGGGTTTCCAATCCAAGAGCGAGCTTGCCTTCGATATATCCGCCCATGTGGAATTCACATCCACAGGCGGGCGGTCCGCCACGACGACTTGCGCGGATTTCCCCAGGCGTTTTTCGATTAATGATATGACGTGAGTTGTGCGCACCGGATGGTCGCTGCCAAGATTTATGATCTCGTACCCAACTGGTTTAATCCCCGCCACTACGCCTCGGGCCACATCATCAACATGGGTGAAAT
Source organism: SAR202 cluster bacterium (assembly GCA_030743915.1). GTDB lineage: Bacteria > Chloroflexota > Dehalococcoidia > Lucifugimonadales > UBA1123 > UBA1123. The sequence continues at coordinate 3,641 of JASLRP010000599.1, forward strand.
CTCGGGAACCGCCATCGCCGAATAGTGTCAACGGCCGGTCCTCCACAATCGCCTTAGTGAACTTGAAAATGGACATGTCAGGGCGTCCAGCCGGCCCGAAAACCGTGAAGAATCGAAACACTGTGGCGTCAATCCCGTGGAGATAATGGTACGAGTAAACGAGGGTTTCCGCCGCCTTTTTGGACGATGCGTATGGCGAGAGGGGTTTGCTCGTGGCGGCGTCCTCCGAGAAGGGCGGGGTGGTGTCATCGCCATAAACGCTGGAGGTGGAAGCCAGGACGAACTTCTTGACTCCGAATTCTCTGCATAACTCCAACAGGTTCAGCGTGCCAGTGTAGTTGGTTTCAGCGTAAATCCACGGATTCTCGACCGATTGCCGAACGCCTGCTCTCGCTCCAAGATTCACCACCGCGTCAAAACCATCGTCAAATCGTTCGGCCAGCCTATTGAGGTCCCGCAGGTCTGTCTGACTGAACTTAAAAGTCTCCACATCCCGAAGCTGGTCAAGCCTCCAATGTTTCAACCTTGGGTCATAACCGTCGCTGAGGTCATCAATGCCTGTGACCTGATGCCCCTGATCCAGTAACAGTCGTGTGACTCGAGACGCGATGAAACCGGCGCACCCGGTCACCAAGTAGTTCGCCATGCTGGTTTAGCTCCGAAAAGTTGTTGATTGCGATCTAGTTACAATCTACTATACATAAAGGTCAACCTCCAGGTATGGGCGACGATCACGCAGGCGCGTTGGTTTGGTATCATTCCTTCGTGATCCTGTCGTGCGCCGCAGTCCGGACCAGTTGAACAGATTAACAACCAGAGGACTTTGAACTATGCTGAACAGCTTCACAAGGCTGGAGAGCCCGGCATGAGACCAAATAGCCACGCACTCTTTTCGACAGGAGCCGGAACGGCAATCTGGGCGGTCACTGGCGAAATTCTGGCAGTGCCACTAACTTTCGCCACCGGAACATTGGTCGACGGCGACCATCTGCCAGATCAGATCTGGCATTTTTATCTAAAGGGCAGGCCTCGGGTGTTCCTGGCCTTGCACGCCTGGGAGTGGCT
>JASLRP010000600.1 GCA_030743915.1 SAR202 cluster bacterium
CCACAAGTTCTGCCAGGAATGCCAGGTATGCGTGAACCGCTGCCCAGGCCGCGCGCTGGTCAAAGAGAAGATTTACTGGCGCGGCGTCGAGAAGAACAAGCTCATGTACGAACGCTGCCGCCCGGTCATGGCCCGCTACGAAGGCTGTGCCGTCTGCATGCTGACCTGCCCGGTCCAGCGCTATGGCATGAAGCCCGTGATGCAGCACTACATAGACACCGATGGCGAGGTTCTCGGCAAGGGCACGAACAACCTTGAGGGCTACACCTTGCGAGACAAAGGTTACTTCGGCCCAGGCAAGCTGCCCAAGTTCGACCGACCGTTCTTCGACATCCCTCATGGGACGAAAGAAGACTGGCTGTTCGAGCAGTTCAAGAACAAACTTGAGAACGAGGGCGAGGCCTCCACAGAAGAGATCGTGGACTTCGCCGTCGAACTGAAGAAAGTCCTGGACGAAGGCAAGACCACCAGAGGCGACGAGTAAGTCGGCCCTTCACGCCAGAATCTGAGATGAAAAACAATCACTGAATCGATATGGGGCCAGAGCCAATGATGGCTGCTGGCCCCGTGTCTTGCCCGCCCTTACCTGAGAGGACCAGCCAAATGCCCATGTTCCAGAAAGACAACATCGACGCGCTGTTCGGAGAGTTGAAACGCGATTACGATGACAAGGACGAAAGCGAACAGCTTCACCGCGACGCCCACCTTGCCATCGCATACCACGACGCCAACCGCCCCCTGCCCGACGCCACCGATCCGGTGGTCCTGGACCTGGTAGAACGGCACAAGCCCGCCGAATAAGGGATCAGGTCCGCCAGGTGTCAGGTAACGGCCATCCGGCCTTACAATTGTGAATGGGCATGGAGAATCCGGTCGGAAGTGGATCATTGAATGCCATGCCAGCGACCAGATGCTTCGCCTCGACTTAACTTGGCGAGTTGGCTGATTGCTGAAATTCCCCCTGACCACCTGATACCTCGTCGCCCCCTCACCTCGCAGTAAGCCCGCCGTCCATATACACAAGCTGGCCAGTCATATAATCCGACGCCGGGCTTGCGAGATAGGCCGCCAGAACGCCCAGTTCCCGCAGGTCGCCCTCGCGGTGCATGGGGATGCCGTCCAGGTGTCTCTGACGGCCATCGGCGTCAGACCAGGTGCGGTCGGTCATCTCGGTGTGGTAATCGCCGGGGCCGATAGCGTTGACGCAGATATTGTAGTCCGCCCACTCCAGCGCCATCACGCGGGTAATCATGTTCACTCCGGCCTTGCTGGCGTTATAGGCTGCCACCAGAGGAAACGCCTGAGTCGCGTTGTTGGAGCCGATGTTGATGATCTTGCCGTACTTGCGCTCCATCATGTAGGGCGCGACGGCCCGACAGCAGTAGAACACGCCGCTCAGGTTGATGTCGATGATTGACTGCCATTCCTCGTCCGTCATCGCGGTGACGCTCTCCCTGGTCACTCGAGGGGGTGACAACGTGACATCCGGAAACGGCGCCACTGGAAGCCTGAGCAGTTTGCCTGCGTTGTTAACCAGGATGTCGATCTTGCCGAATCTGTCCAGGGCGGTTGCCACCATGCTGTCCACGTCGGACGATTTCGACACGTCGGTAGGCACGGCAATGGCCTGCCTGCCCAGGGCACTGACCGCCTCGACGGTCTCGTTAATTTCGGACTCTGTCCTGGCGGCGGCCACGATGTCGGCTCCGGCCTCGGCGAGGACCAGGGCGATCTCCCTGCCTATCCCGCGGCCCGCTCCGGTGACAATGGCGGTCCTGCCTTCTAAACTCAAATCTGGAAGCATTCTCGATTTCCTCCAACGACTATTCGCGCTATTTAGCTAAATGGATGATACATTACCCAGGAGCCAGATTCAGGCGCAAAATCACTGGAAGTGACGCTTTTGATTATGACCGATTCAACCGCTCATGCTTGAAAAACCCGACATCCAGGACGAAAGCATTGTCGCCTGTCTGTTGGACGAATATGGGTTGAATGTTGTTCAGATCACCTTTCTTCCTCTGGGGGCAGACCGGAACACAGCCGTCTATCGCGCCACCACCGACGATGCGACCCCATACTTCGTGAAGTTGAGGTTGGACAACTTCGACGAAACCTCCGTGGCGTTGCCAAGATTTCTCAGCGACCTGGGCATCGGGCAGGTCATGGCTCCGCTGGCAACGAAAACAGGCCAACTCTCGGCAAGCCTGAACGCTTTCAGGTTGATACTTTACCCCTTTGTCGAGGGCCGCAACGGGTACGAGGTTGACCTGTCAGATCATCACTGGGTTGAATTCGGCGCGGCCCTCAAGGGCATCCACACTGCCGAGATTCCTGCGGCTCTGGTCAGGCGCATCCAGCGGGAAGCGTACTCTTCTCAGTGGCGCGAGACCACGAAGATATCGCTGGACCGCGCGGAGAGTAAAATCTTTGATGATCCCGTCTCAACGAAACTGGCTGCGTTCTTGAAATCCAAACGCGATGAGATTCTCGATCTCGTCGAGCGCGCAGAAGGACTCGCTCAGGCGCTTCGGGTTCGATCTCTGGAATTTATCGTGTGTCACTCTGATCTTCATGCAGGCAATATCCTGATCGACGCTAATGACGCCTTCTACATCGTCGACTGGGACGATCCGGTCCTGGCGCCCAAGGAGCGCGACCTGATGTTCGTCGGAGGCGGACTTGTGGGAACAGGACACACGCCGCAGGAGGAGGAATCCCTGTTCTACCAGGGCTATGGTCAAGCACAGATTGATCCGGTGGCGTTGGCGTACTATCGCTATGAGCGAATCATTCAGGATATCGCAGAATTCTGTGAGCAGATATTCTCGACAGACGAAGGCGGAGCAGACCGAGAACAATCACTCCGATATCTGGCATCGAGTTTTCGACCCGGCGGAGTCTTGAAGCTAGCTTATAAGTCAGACAAGACTTCAAAGAAACGGTAGCCCACGACTGGGATGTTCGCCTCAAGATCGCAGGTGAAAGTTCTGGTTGCTAGTCCTTGCCCCGTTTGAAGCCTGCCAGCGAACCAAACACCGCAACGAAGATCGCCAACTTGAAGGCGGTGAACCACGATATGGAACCAGCCACAAAGCCCTGATCGACCGCTCCGGGGAACAGGTCGGGAATCGTCCATGCCCAAAGCAATTTAATGACAAACAGGGCCAGGAGGAATAATCCGACGAACAGGGCGAGAAAGCCGGTGCAGCCCACCGCGCCCACCGTGAACAGAGCCAATATCTTCGACAATCTGATATTCCTTTCTCGGTTCTTGTCGTTGTTGGTCGAGATGTTATCAGATTGATACTGAGCAAGTGTCTGATACGGTGCGCCAGGAGTCATTTGTTCCGGAATGTTGAAGTGGTAGTGATGAAGAACAGATCGCTCTGGTTGTGGCTGAATCTGAGAGGACATTCGTTAACTTAGACCCTAAATATGTTGGGTGCGACAAAGATGACACTCAACACTAACATCTTTCTACCGCTTTTTCAGGTAACTGGAAATGATGACTCGACATATTGAGTTGAGATTAAGATGTAAAGTGGAATTTGACAACTCGCATCGGTAGTCGTAAAGTTATTATCACTCATATTGGTGAATAAATAAGAGAAACATCACCTAAGTAATACTGATTATATGAAGTGTTGATTTGGCGCATTACCCAAGCATTATTGCACCAAGTGGATTGGTGGCCCGTCAACGGAGACAACTCCGATGATATGGCGAATGTCAGCCCCCAGCGTGATAGCGGTCGTCGTTGTCACCGTGTTAGTGCTGCTGACGATATTAGTCCGTGTCGGGCCCCTTGAAGCAGACATGCAAGGTAAGACGCTCTGGGAATGGATGGATTTGATTGGTGTCCCCCTGGTCGCGGCAGGAATCGCTGGAGGATTTGCAATCTGGGCTCAGAGAGCGGGGCGTCGGGCTGACGCTGAACGGCGAGCGGTAGTAGAACAGGGTCGAGAAGCTGCACTCCAAGGATACCTCAACCTCATGACGAATCTGGTTCTTGATCGAAAGTTTCAAGAATCGGAGGAGAATGATCCAGTTCGAGCCGTTGCTTATGCGCAGACACTCGGCACACTACGTGGATTGGATAGTGTGCGTAAAGGGATATTAGTGCGATTTCTGTCTGATTTGAATTTGGACAGCCAACCCGGTCTGCCCGTCTCCTTAGAAGGCTCTGATCTAAGCGAAGTTGATCTAAGCGAGGCGATGCTCTCAACCGCCAATCTGTCTTCCGCCGATTTAACTGAGGCAAACCTGTTTGAGGCAGACTTGTCTCAGGCAAACTTGGCGGGCGCCGATCTGAGCGACATTAATCTTCGTGACGCAGACCTCAGCAAGGCTGATCTACAACATGCGATCTTAAGCAAAGCGGTATTGTACAGCACAGATCTGAGTGAAGCCGAACTTTTCTGGGCTGATCTGTCACAAGTGGACCTACGTGAAGCTGTACTAGTCAATGCCAAACTGATGGGAGCAGTCCTGTTCGAAGCTGATCTGAGCGGGGCGGATCTGCGTGAGGCTGGCTTGAGCGAATCTGACTTACGGGGGGCAAACTTGAGTGGGGCTGATTTGAGTGGGGCCGACTTAAGCAAATCTGACTTGCGGGGAGCTAATTTGGGTGGAGCTGACTTGAGCGATACCAACCTGACCAATTCTGATCTGCGAGGAGCGACTTTTGTTGGAGTTTCCAGAACACGGCGCGATTTTGGGTGGGTCAGCATGAATTGGATCGAAACACTTAAGGCGGATTTGACTGGAGCTAATCTGTTTGGAGCCGATCTCGATCGAGCTTTTGTGACCGATGAACAGTTGGCAGCCGCCTGCAACATCGAAGACACCACCACTCCCCGCAAATTCTCGATGATATTTGAAGCTTTGGGGCGGTCCACAACGTCATTCCGAGATCGTCTAAAGCTACGATGGCGATTCTGGTAGCGAGGTTATTTTCGTAATCGAGCAGTTGACTAAACACTTGGCGCTGCATACAGGAATCTTTGCGTCTTTCAATGAATTAAGATAAATTTACATTGCAACAGAGTTGATCTACAATATAATTTGATGATAATTTATATTGTAAGGAGGTTGTAATGGCCGAGCGAGACACATACAAATATCAGCTGACAAAAGGCGGGAAGATCGTCCATCGTGGTATCACAAATGATCTTGACCGGCGACAGCAAGAGCATCAGGATGAGTATCCGAACTCGCGTATCAAACAGGTGGGACGGCAGACGACACGCGAGGCCGCGTTAAAGTGGGAACGTGAAGGTGGAAAGCGGCGCTACCGAAATAGTTAAACGACCCCAAGAAACCTACCGTCACCAGCTTCAGCCAATCACTGCATCTAGGATTCGGGCGATGGTGACCTGTTCCAATTTCAGACGCGCGCGCTCCTGATGCACCTGAGTCCAG
>JASLRP010000601.1 GCA_030743915.1 SAR202 cluster bacterium
CGCCTCGACTCAGCATGGCGATATTATGTCATAGACGATAGAGAGCCTCGGCGTTTCGGGAGAACATCGCTGTCTGTTCGTCCTCACTGAAATCGGCGATGATCTCGGTGTAGGCGTTCACAATGTCGTCGTAGCCGGAAAAGAGGCTGTCCACAGGCCAGTTCGTGCCGAAAATACAGCGGTCAACTCCGAAGGTCTCGATGCAGTGAAGCACGAAGGGCCTGATGCTATCGGCGGTCCAGTCGTTGTCGCTCATGCCCAGGCCCGAAATCTTGCAGACGGTGTTCTCAGGCTCGGCGGCGGTGACCATCCCCTGCTTCCACTTCTCGAAATACTCGTCGTTGCGCTCGTCTGGCAGTCCGGTGTGATCAATCAGCATCTTGATATTGGGAAACTTACCAGCCAGGTCTCTCAGCTTTTCCATCTCCTGCCACTGGACGCTCATGTTGGCCGAGAGGTTGTATTTTTCCAAAAGCGCGAAGCCACGATGGAAGTCCGGCTCTACCAGATAGTCGCCATAAGAAAAATCCCTGATGCCTCGAAGCAGAGAAAATCCGGCGTGGCGGGCCAGTTGGTCGTCAACATCCGGTTCTCGGAGGTCGGCGTAGGCGACGATTCCGTGGGGAAACCCCGTGCGGTCTGCGGCCTCCTGGAGCCACTCGGTCTCCTTGACAGGGTCTTTGGAGCCGATGGCCGCCTGGACATGAATCGCTTTGGTGACGTTGGCATTGCGGGTCAGGGAGATGTAATCTTCAGCGACGAAGTTTCGCTCGCCCAGCTTCCGAGTCAGCGTGCCGAGGGTCGGATGCACAACATCCGGTTGCCAGTGCGCGTAGTGCAACTCCGGGTGCTGCATGTCGTAGAAATGAACGTGAGTGTCCACGAAATCTAATCTGTCCATCTGTCGCTCCTGCGCTCCGATCCGATGCGGGGATATTCTGCCCAGCTATCATGAAAGATTTCGAGCGCAATGTCGAGCGATTCTGAAAATCATTCATCAGGTGGGCGGGCATTCATAACATCGTCCGCGCTTCGGTGTTACCATGACCGTCGGCTCAGTCGATACACGAAACGAACCTCTGGAAGTATTGAGAATGTCGCCAGACAAAAAGAAAGTCCTGATTATAGGCATCGACGGTTGCAGGCCAGACGCTCTGTTGGCCGCCGAAACTCCGAACCTCGACACGCTGATTGATGACGGCCTTGTCAGCTACCAGGCCCAGACATGCGAGTTCACAGTGAGCGCGCCGGGTTGGTCAAGCATGTTGACAGGCGTTTGGCCGAACAAACATGGCGTGAAAGACAACTCGTTTGACGGCGCAGATTACGGCTCATACCCTCATTTTTTTCAGCGCTTGAAAGAGGCCAGAGAGGACGCTGTCACAGCGTCGATTGTTAACTGGGAGCCGATCAACCAGGAGATACTGTCAGGATGCGACCTGTCTTCGCGTCACTCTCTGGATGTTGAAGTCGCTCAGGCCGCCGTTAACCTCCTGGCCAATCAGGACCCTGACGTGCTGTTCGTTCATTTCGACGAGGTGGACAATGCAGGCCACGCAACAGGCTACGGTGTGGACTCGACGGGCTACTTGGAAGCTGTGTCCAGAGCCGACGGTGTGATCGGAAGCGTTTTGACCGGCGTTCGCCAGCGAGAAACGTATGACAACGAAGATTGGCTGGTTCTGGTGTCCACCGACCACGCCGGAATCGGTCGTTCCCACGGAGAGGACCTGCCGGAGCTGAGGACCGTTTTCATGATCATTTCGGGGTCGAGCGTGGCGGGCCAGCGTCTCAAACGGGCTCCCGAAGTTGTGGACGTGCCTCCCACGGTCTTGAATCACCTGGGCCTGACGCCTCGGTCGTCGTGGAGCTGGGACGGCGGTCCCATCATTTGAATTTCCTCAGACACCTGATATTTCAAAACACCTGAGTGGAGGTAATGGTTACGATATGGTGAACCCCAACAACCCATTTGATCAGGGAGAAATCGAGCCAATCAGAGAGATGGCTCGCAGTTTCTGGTATTCAGCGATCCTGCGAGCGGCCATCAAGCTAAATGTGTTTTCGATCCTGGATGGCGCTGGCCTCACGGCTGGAGAGTTGGCCGAGAGAATATCAGCCAACCCAGAGTTCGTTGGTGCGTTCCTGGAAGCATGTCAAGTCACGGGCCTGTTGGAGAGCAGCGATGGCGTGTATACAAACACGGGGACAACATCTCGCTTTCTGGTGGCTGGCAAAGATCGGTACGTCGGAGATCACGCGCTCCATCACACGAACACGTGGGCGTCCTGGGGCATGCTGGATGAACTGATTCTTGAAGGCAAGACGATGCTTCCCTTCGAGACGGGGTTCGTTGACCAGAACACATACTGGACGAACTACATGATGGGCCAGCACAACAGGGCGATGTCTGGTCAGGCCGATCATCTGGTGGAGAATCTGAATCTGGAGGGTGTGGAGAGGTTGATCGACCTGGGAGGAGGAGCGGCGAGCTACAGCATGGCCCTGTGCGAAGCCAATCCGCAGCTATCTGCCGTGGTGGTGGACGGCCCTGAGCCGATTGCCATCGCCAGATCGTTTGTCGCCGAACGCGGCCTTGAAGATCGAATCAGTCTCATCGCCGGAGACTTTTTCGAGGAGGATTTGGGGTCCGACTACGACGTTGCGCTGATTTCAGGAGTAGTGTTGATCAAGTCCGAGCAGGAATGCCGACAGCTATTTGACCTGGCGCACGGTCTTCTGAAACCAGGAGGCATGGTCGTCGTCCAGGATTTCATGCGAATTGGCCGCACACAGGAGCAGGCTAAAGCCGATGTCCTGGAGAACCTGTATGTGAAGGTCGTGTTCGATCCGGGAGCCTCAGACCGTGACGGGGACGAGGTGGCGTCCTGGCTGGCAGACGCTGGATTTCAAGACCCACGGCAAATCCCCATTCCCGCTCAATTGGCCCTTATTACCGCTACCAAACCCGATTGAAGCGCCATCCCACGAAATGTTCAAAATAGGCAGGAAGCGTCAATGAATATCCTGGTCATCGGCGGAACGCGGTATATGGGACGCATCATGGTCCAGAATCTGTTGGACCAGGGCGACGAAGTGACAATCTTCTCGCGAGGCAACACTCAACCCGATTGGTGGGGGCAGGTGAGCCACATCCAGGGAGACCGCAATGACCGCGACGATTTCAGGGCCAAGCTGAAGGGACTGGCATTTGATGCTGTGGTCGATACTCAGGCCTATCAGTGGGAGGATGTGGAATCGGCCATCCGGACTTTCGAGGGCAGTGTCGGACGGTACCTGTTCGTAAGCACCGGCTCGGTCTATCTGGACGGCAAGCTGGATTTCTTTGCCCACTCCCCATTCAAAGAGGATGACGTTAACTGGGACTCGCTGGACTACACCTATCCCGAGGGCGAAGGCCCTTACGGAGTAGGCAAGCGCCACTGCGAGAAGTGGCTGAACGAGAACAGTAACCTGCCGTACACGATAGTCCGCATACCCGCCGTGATGGGTTGGGACGATCCGACGGCTCGCATGTGGTGGTGGGCGCAGCGGGCGCTGGACGGTCGTGGGGTAGTCGTTCCGTCGGAGCATCGAGGCCCCTTCCGCACCCTGTACTCTGCCGATGGCGCGGCCAACTATATCCGCGCCTTGAAATCGCCCAACACCGTGAATCAGACATACCACATCGCCATGCAGGAAGTCATGACCATCGAGCGGTGGACCGACCTCATCTGGAAGGCGGCTGGGCATGAGAGCGCGGTCACTTTCGTCCCCACAGAAGCGATCCAGAGTTCACTTGAAGGCTACACTCCGCCTCTGAGCCGCCCACTGCCGTATATACACGACCTGTCGAAGGCGGAGCGCGACTTTGGTTTCACGACGACGCCCGTCGAGGAGTGGATACAGACTACAGTGGACTGGTATAGAGACAACCGACCAGATCAGGACTCGGCAGGCTACGAGCATCGAAGCGACGAGCTTGCGCTGGCGGCCAGATGGAGCGAAGGCGTCGGCAAGCTGGTGTCGGAGTTTTAGGCTTTTCAAATCGGCTGGATGAGCCGGACACTTTCACCGATTGAATCATGAAAAGAGAGGAACACATTGAGCAACGAAGCACAGAGTCGCCCGCCCGGAACAGAGTACGAGGGGAAGGCGTTCACATTCCATCAGATTCACGAGTCCGTCTATATCGCCATCGGGACAGGCAATCTTGTTGTCGCTTCCAATGGGGCGATTGTTATCAACGACGCTGACGTTCTGCTGGTGGACACTCACATCTCTCCTGCCTCCGCCTGGGCGCTGCGAGAGGAGATGAAGGAGGTCACCGACAAGCCGGTGCGCTACGTCGTAAACACTCACTTCCACTTCGATCACGCTCACGGGAACCAGATTTACGGCCCTGAGGTCGAGATCATCGGGCACGAATTCACGCGAGATATGATCGTCGCCGGCGAGTCCAAAGGCGGCAAAACCTACAACACAATGATGGCCGGCCTGCCTCAGGCGATATCTGGCCTCAAAGCGCAGGTTGCCGACACCTCCGACCAGACCGCGCGGGCCGAGCTAGAACGTCAGCTTCACATTCAGGAAAACTACGCCGTCGCCTCAGACTCCGTGGACGCAACTCCTCCCACGATCACCCTCACGGACCAGTTGTCGCTGTTTCGTGGTGGCCGGGAGATTCGGATGATATTTCTTGGGCGGGCGCACACCGGTGGCGACGTGGTCGTCCACCTCCCCGAAGAGCGGATACTGATTACCGGCGACTTGATTGTCGATGGCGCTCCGTACATGGGCGACGGATATCTGATGGATTGGGCGGCCACACTGGACAACCTGAAATCTCTGGATTTCGACGTGATACTCCCCGGTCACGGTCAGCCGCTTCGCGGCAAGTCGCATGTTGACGATCTCCAGGAATTCGTCGTGGACTTGCTATCCAAGATTACCGAGTCGCACAAAGCTGGAGTTCCTGCCGATCAAGCGGCCCAGAGCATAGATATGCTGGCGCATTCAAAGAATTTCCCCAGCATTGTTGAGGTTGGCG
>JASLRP010000602.1 GCA_030743915.1 SAR202 cluster bacterium
TGGAGGATGCCACCAATCTCAGAAACCACGTCATTACCCAGCTTGAGATGGCTGACGTCAATCCTGACCCAGAATCGCGCCATCGCCAGCTAACCTTCGTGGTGGCAGGCGGCGGGTTCGCGGGCACCGAGACGATTGCCGAGATCAGCGACCTTGTGACCAGCGTCCTGAGATATTATCCCAATATCGAGCGTTCTGATTTGCAGTTCGTTCTGGTCCACTCCAGAGACCGGATTCTGCCGGAGTTGGGGCCTGATCTGGCGAATTACGCCAGGGATAAACTGGAAGCTCGGGGCATCGAGTTCGTGCTGGAGGCCCGGGTGTCGGGCGCTACTGAGGACGGAGTGCAACTGGCCGACGGGCGCGAAATACCCTCTCACACCATCGTCTGGACGGCAGGAAATCAGCCCAATCCTCTGCTCCAGCGTCTGGAGAGTGAAAAGTCCAGAAGCGGAGCGGTGGCGGTCGAATCGAGCCTGAACGTGAAGGGTTTCTCCAATGTGTGGGCGGTGGGAGACTACGCCCAGATTCCCGTTCCCGACGCCGAGGGCGAGTTCTACCCTCCGACGGCCCAGCACGCCATCCGAGAGGGCAAGTTGGCGGCGCGGAACATTGCGGCCACAATCAGGGGCAAACCCACCAAGCCCTTCAGATTCCAAACCTTGGGAACTCTGGTTCCCCTGGGGCACCACACTGGCGCCGCCGAGATACGCGGCCTGAAATTTTCCGGCCTGCTGGCGTGGCTCATGTGGAGAGGAATCTACCTCACGCTCCTGCCCGGTCTTGAGAAGAAGGTGCGGGTGCTGTTCGACTGGACAATCGACCTGTTCTTTCCCCGTGACACTGTTCTCACCAGCGGAGGACGACAGACACCGTTGCCTGCGATTCCGCCGCGCCCTGTGGTCGCGCCATCTGGCGGGGCGAATTCTGATGAATCGCCTGAGGAGGATGCGTCGTGACTGCCGAAACGCATTCTGCGTTCGATGATGTTCGAGACCTCAACTGGCGCGACCTGATACTGACAGGCGTGATTCCGGGCGCCGTGGCTGGCATTGCCGGAGGGCTGGTGTTCGGATTCGCTATCATCGAATTGGGCGATATGTCCTCGGTGGCGGGCCTCGTGAGGATGGAATCTGCGCTGGCAGGATTCATCATCCACATGCTTATCTCCGCGACCATCGGCGTCGGTTTCGGAGCGCTGGTCTGGCACAATCATCCGGGAGTCGGGCAGACCCTCTACTGGGGTATGGTCTGCGGTGCCGTCTGGTGGTTCATGGGAACATTGACGCTCAACCCGCTGTTTCTGGGCAACGAATTGGCCTGGACAGCCGAACATGCGCAGGCGGCGTTTCCCGCCCTGCTTGGGCATCTACTGTACGGGGCGACCGCCGGAATCGTGCTTGCCATCCTGCGACTGGCGGAACACTCCATCCCATCATCAGGCGCCTCTGTGGGAGCCATCATCAGAGGGGCGCTGGCCGGGACCACAGGCATGGCGCTGATTGCGTGGCCTCTGTCTGCTCAGGGTGTCCTGCCTCAGATGATCGGGACGTCATCTTCCGAGACAGGCTCCATGCTGTGGGTTTATGTCCTGTTGACGGGACTTCTGTCAGGGGCCGCGCTGTCCCTCATCTATGCGAGTCCAGCCCTGAGTTCCGGGGCTGGGATAATTCGTGGCGCGATGTTCGGATTCCTCTTATGGGCGCTGCTGCCGCTGACGGCGTTCCCTTATCTGAGAAATGGAGAATTGCTCTGGCAGATTGAGGAGGCCCGTGCCCACTTTCCCAGCCTTGTCGGGTTCCTGCTGTTCGGAGGCGCGACGGCCCTGATTTACAGATGGCTGACCGAAGCCCACGCCGCGCTGTTCAACGACATGACCACCAGCCGAGAGTTCGAGGGTATCGGGACTCAAGGACTCCGGGCTGTGGGTCGAGGGATCGTGGCGGGCATTGTGGGCGGAGCGGTATTCGCCGGAGTAATGATCCAGACAGGCGCGTTGACATCGGTGTCGAGCCTTGTGGGAGCTGACAACACCGTCGCGGGCCTGGTTGTCCATATGGGAATCGCGGCGATGGTAGGCTCCAGCTACGGACTGCTGTTCCGAGGGCAGAGCTACGACCTCGGATCGGCGATGGGATGGGGCGCTTCCTATGGCTTTATATGGTGGGTCGTAGGGTCTCTCACCCTGTTTCCGATCCTGCTTGGCGCCGTGCCCAACTGGAGCGCAGACGCTGTTGCCGGACTGTTTCCTTTCCTGGTCGGACACCTGATGTTTGGCGCAGGCCTGGGGGCGATGCTCCACGCGATGGAGGCCAGCCACAACCCCTGGTGGATAACCAGAAGGCAGGCCGCCACGGAGCGTGTGGAGAGAAGGAGGCAGCAGGCCCTCACGTCTGCCCCCGCCGTTTGGACGCTGGTGGTTGTGATGGCCCTGACGCTCTCGGCGCTTCTCGGTTCCGACGGTTCGAGCATCGACCTGCCGCGTTCGGTATACTGACGGACGATCATACGTTAGGAGCCGAACATGTCTCAAAACTTCCCAGGCGCCCAGTGGGAATACAGAAATCCTAATGAACTGGGATTTTCAGAAGAAAAACTATCTAGCGCCGAAAGCTGGTTGCTGGAGCTTGCCAAAGGCGAGCCGTTCAGGGTCGTTATCGCTCGGCATGGCTATATTGCCGCCGAGTGGAATCATGGCATCGACGCCTCGGAAAGACTACGACAGGCATCGGCCAGCAAGTCGTTCTACTCCTGCCTGTTGGGCATTGCCGAGGCCGAGGGGGCAATCGCCAGCCTGGACGCAAAGGCCGTCGATCATTACCCCGAAATGATGGACGTGGAGGAGGGCGCAGGCCCGAAGGACGGCCGATACGCCTTCGAGAAGGATCGCGGAATCACCTTCCGTCAGCTAATCGGGAACACTTCCGGCTACATGAAACCGGGAGAGGAGCCAGGCAAGAAATTTCACTACCAGACATTTGGAATGAATATCGTTACGAATGCGCTGGCTACTGCCTACGGCCAGTATGATAGCTCCGACCCGGACCGGCTCCCTGGATGCGGCATCCTAGTGGAGGAAAAGCTGCGAGACCCCATAGGTGGGACCTGGAGCTACGGCTACGGCAACTTCGAGCATGCGCCCGAAGCCAAGCAGAACATATTCGGCCACTCCCTGAGCATCCAATGCACCGCTCTGGACGCCGCGAGGGTCGGCCATCTGTGGCTGAACAATGGCAACTGGAACGGCGTTCAGGTTGTGCCTGAGGAGTACATGAGGCAGGCCACGACGACCAACCCGGACATTCTGGCCAACGAGCCTGAGAGACGATGGCGCTACGGTCTGGGCTTCTGGGTCAACGAACACAGCAGGCAGTGGCCCGACCTGCCTCGCGACTCCTTCGCTGCCTGGGGCGCGGGCGCGAAGCATATCTGGGTCAGCCCAGAGCTAGACCTGGTGGTCGCTCTGAACCCCGGCCCCTGGACTCAGGTCCACCAGGAGCGGGCGCGTCTAAAACTGGAACAGGTCACCATCGCCCGAATCGTAGATGCGGTGATTGGCTGAGGGCTTGAACAGAGCGAGAAAGGAACATCAGATTGTCGAAGATATTGGCTTTGTTCACGGTGG
>JASLRP010000603.1 GCA_030743915.1 SAR202 cluster bacterium
TTCCCGGCGTGTATCTCAGCGAGGCGTTTGTGCCATCGTTCGGGACCACCTGGGGTTTTGTCATCGGCTCGACCGGCCCTGACCCGACTTCGCTTTCTGTGGAGGAGACCGACGCCAGAATTTCTGATCGGATCGAGGGAGAGCTTCGGTTTCTCGACGGCATCACTCTGCGCGGCATGACATCGGTGCCCAAATATCTGAGGGACGCGGTTGCCGCTGAGGATAAGATCATCACCAGGGACAATCCGATATTTGTTGTGTGACTGGCGCCTACTCGCCCGTTCACTTCAGATTTGATTCCGACGGTATCCCCTTGAACACATTTGTGCTAAATTGTGAATTGATGAAGTTGTGGAGCGTATTTGATTCTTGACTCAAACTGACATCCTAGCCCAACTGAACCCCCGACAGCGGGAGGCCGCCGAAGCCATCGACGGGCCGCTGCTGATCGTCGCCGGACCAGGCAGCGGCAAAACACGGCTTATCACCTATCGGATCGCCTATCTGGTTCGAGTTGTCGGCGTGCCCGCTCGGAGGATTGCCGCGCTCACATTCACCAACAAGGCCGCCCGTGAGATGCGGAGTCGGCTGGGAGAGTTGGTCAGCCATAGCATCAACGACATGTCGGTGGGGACTTTTCACTCCTTCTGCGCCATGACGCTCAGGTGGGAAAGCGACGCCATCGGACTGGACAGGAACTTCGCGATATATGACGACCCCGACCAGTTGGATGTCATCAAGCGGAGCATGCGCGAGACCGATGTTGACCCGAAGCGCTTTTCTCCTCGGGCCGTTCAGTCCGCTATTTCCAAGGCCAAAAGCAGCCTTCTGGGCTCGGAGGGTTTTGGGATGCGGACGGCCAGCTACTTTGAAGAGGTGGTTGGGCGGGTGTTCGAGCGTTACGAGTTGCTGATGGCGCAGTCGGGCGCGGTGGATTTCGACGATCTGCTATTGAAGACGCACCAGATGCTGGAGCAGCATCCCGAGATTGCTGCCCGGTATCAGGACCGTTACGTCCATTTCATGATCGACGAGTTCCAGGACACGAATGTCGTCCAGTACGCTATAGCCCGAAAGCTGACTGAGGCGCACCGGAATCTGTGTGTCGTGGGCGATCCTGACCAGTCGATATACTCCTGGCGGAACGCGGATATTAGGAATATCCTGAGTTTCCAAGACGATTTTCCTGACGCCAAGCTGATCCCTCTAGAGCAAAATTACCGCTCGACCCAGACGATTCTGGATGCGGCAGACAAGCTGATTTCCGCCAACTCTCAGCGTATTGAACGCGAGCTGTTCACCGACAACGGCGACGGCGTGCCCATCGTAGTCTCTGAAGGTTACGACGAGGCCGAAGAGGCGCAGATGACGCTGAAGGAGATCGGAGCTCTGACGAAGAACGGCCCGGGCGCTCAGGGCGGGTACAAGCTGGGCGATATCGCGATTATGTATCGGGTGAACGCCCAGTCCAGGGCGTTGGAGGAGGAGTGCCTCCGGTATGGCGTGCCGTATCAGTTGATTGGCGGCCAGAAGTTCTACCAGCGCCAGGAGGTCAAGGACGTGACGGCCTACCTTCGGCTGGTGGCGAACACCAATGACGATGTGAGCCTGAACCGGATTATCAACCTTCCGACCAGAGGCATCGGTCGGCGGACGTTGGATGAGCTTGCGAGGCTGGCCCGGGACTCGAACATGTCCCAGTTCGACGCTATCAGCAGCATAATGTCCACTGATGACCAGTTGGCGCCGGCGGCAACGAATCCGTTCACCCCCAGGGCCACGCGAGCGTTGACGGATTTCCAGAAGATGATTAATGGCTTGAGGGCTGATCTCGATGGCCTGTCGATTATTGATCTGATCGATCAGGTGTTGGAGCGGACGGGTTATCAGAAGTATCTGACAGATTCGGCGGAACGCGGTGAGGAACGGATTGAGAACATCAACGAGTTCAAGACCGCTGCCCGCGACTATATCCACATGCCGGTGCAGGATGGACTGACGGCGTTCATGGAGAGCGTCAGCCTCGTCAGCGATATCGACAAAATGGAGGACAGGACTGAAGCGATCACGTTGATTACGCTTCATCAGGCGAAAGGGCTGGAGTACCCTGTGGTGTTCATCGTGGGCATGGAGGAAGGGCTTCTGCCCCACTCGCGGTCGATGGACGATCCCACCGCCGTGGAGGAGGAACGCCGCCTGGCCTACGTTGGCGTGACCAGAGCCAAGGAACGTCTATATTTGATGAGGACGTTTCGACGGGGGTTCTGGGGGGCTTCGGGGCCGAGTTTGCCATCTCGTTTTTTGCTGGACATCCCCGAAGAACTCATCGAGCGCACAGACAAGAATACACCGAAATCTCAGACGACCGAACGTCCCAGGCAGAGCGGGCCTATCGGGACCCGGAAAGGTTCTGAGAGGACTGGGCGGAGGCAGGGTTTCGAGTTCAGCAGTAACACGCGGGCTGGTTCAACGGCGCGGCCCGAGATGCCCAAGCCCAAATCCCTGCTCAATTCAAATTCCAAAGGCAAAATCAAGCTCACTCCGTCCAGAAGACCGTCACCCCCGCGTCCCCGTCCAGGGCGGAGAGCGGCACGCAACGCGACCCCGCTGTTCAAAACGGGCGACAAGGTTGCTCACGACACCTTCGGGGACGGCATCGTGATGAGTTGCGAGCCGTCACAGGATGACTTCCAGGTGACGGTTGCCTTCAAGGATGGTCATGGCGTCAAGCGTCTGCTCATGAGTTTCGCCAAGCTCACCAAGGTTGAGTGACCTTGGGCCTAACCTCCGACAATCAGAGTAATCATCAGGGTCGCCAGCCCGAGGTAAATGAAAAAGCCGATTACGTCGGTGGTTGTGACAGCCACCGCTGAGGCCAGCGCCGGGTCAATCTTCAGAGCGCGGAATCCCAATGGCGCCAGCACGCCGTTGGTTCCGGAGACCATCATGTTCGCGGTCATCGCCAACCCGGCCACCAGCGCGAGCCAGGCGTTGCCCTTCCAGGCGACGGCGATCCCTCCCACGAGTAGTCCGACGGCGGTCCCGTGGATGAGGCCCAATCCTGTCTCTTTCAGCAGCAGCCTTTTTGCGTTGCCTGCGGCCAGCTCTCCCAGAGCGATCGAACGGAAGATCAGAGTCAGCATCTGAGTTGCGGCAGTTGAAAAATATCGATGGCTATTTGACACTCACGCCGGCGCTATATACCGTGCCAAGCCGAAGGGCCAATGCGAGTTTACATGGGTCGAGATTTTCGTTTCTATCTAAGATTAGTTTCGGAATTAGCCCAGACTGGAGCATGTAGTGAACGATGACCTGTACTATGAGGAACAGAAATTCACCAACCAACTTGTGATTGGGCTTGCGATTCTTCCGTCGATCCTCACTGTGGGGATTTTTGGGTGGGGGATGGTTCGGCAGTTGGCGTTCGACCACCAGTGGGGCAGCAAGCCAATGTCCGATCCCTTGTTGGCGATTGTTGGCGTGTTGGTCATGTCATTCACGCTCACGCTGACGAGCATTGTGGTGTTTCTCCGAATGACTACTCGAGTGTCGGACCTGGGGGTCACAGTGCGGTTCTGGGGGATTGTCGTAAGGCGGGCGCCGCTGTCCAGAATTGTCGAGTGTGAAGCGATTCATGTGAACTCTCTGAGGGAATTTGGCGGGTGGGGGATCAGGTGGAGGCCGGGCCAAGGCTGGGCTTACAATGTAGCCAGCGGAGGCACCGTGCGGCTCTCATTGGATGGAGGGGGAACGCTGGTGATCGGGTCCCGGCGGGCAGAGGAGTTGGCGGCGGTTATTGCCGAGGCGATAAAGACTGACTAACACAATAGGACGGCGAAACTGTGTTGAATCGCCGTCCTATTTTTTGATTGTTTGGCTGTCGGTGTTCTCGATTGACCAGACCGCGTGGTCGGAAATCTGGGCTTCGGGCCTACGGGGTGATCTGAACGACAGGCGCCTTGTTCAGGACTTTGACTGACATTTTGTCGGTGCCGCTGCCACCGTCGTTGTCAGTGACGGTCAAGGTGACGCTGAACGTGCCGTCGTCCTGATAGACATGAGTGGGCGCTAGATCGCCTGTGGACACGGTCCCATCGCCGAAGTTCCATGATATGGAGTGCGTGTCCAGGGAACCGGGGTCCAGGAACGTGCCTGCGAATTGGACGACGCCACCTTCATCTGATGTCTGGTCTGACCCGGCGTTGACCGCGGGAGGCTCATTCAGCACATGAACTGTAGTCTGGACTTCAGTGGAGCCGCCATCGTCGTCAGTGACGGTAACCGTTACGGTGAATGTCCCTTCGTCAGGATAGTTGTGAGTCACCTGGCTGCCGCCGTCCACGGGCTGTCCTCCGGCTCCGAAGTCCCACAGGAAGCTGTGGGTGTCGGCGGCTCCAGGGTCTGTGACAGCCGAGTTAAATGTCGTGAGGACGCCTTCAGCCACGAGTTTGGCTGGACCCAGTCCTGCGGAAGGAGGCAGGTTGTTGACCACGACGTCGATGTTGGCAGAGCCGACGTCGCCGTCTTTGTCAGTCACATCGAGAGTCACTTTGTAAGTGCCGTTGTCTTTGTATACATGCGTTGGGTCCAGCACGTTGAGCTTCTCCGTGCCGTCCCCGAAGTTCCAGCGGATCGAGTGAGTGTCCAGAACACTGGCGTCGTTGAAGGCGCCTTCGAAGGGGACGTCATCGCCCTCGTTGGCGATCTTGGTCGCGCCGCTCATCTTGGCCGGAGCAGGAACGGGAACGGGCTGAGGAGCTGCCTGGGCGAACACCACGGATTTTGGCTGTGCCGGAACGGCGCCCTCGGCCTGCTGAGCGAGTGATGCCTGCTGAGACACGACTGTTCGAGCCAGGGTGTTCAGGTTGGTCGCTTTGGACTGTCCGGCAAGAGGGATGGAAGCGATTTGTGAGACGTTGAATGCCGATGGCGCATCGACAGGCAACTCGCCGCCGACTGCCAGGTCCAATAGCGACGCGACCGATTCTTCCTGAATCGGTTTCAACGTCTGATCTGGTTGTGGAGCATAAATGGATATGAGCGCATCCTCTTGAGGCGAACCCTCTTGCACCGCCTCGACGGTGCCACAGGCTACGAGTAGAGCAAACGACAACACACCTACCAGGGGCCAGAGCGCAGGAAACAGACGACCCATTGACAACCTCACCACCGGACTCTTGAGACAAAACATTATTGGAATATTCTTATACATATCATCAATACAAGATTAGGAATTGTTCCAGATATGCGTCAAGGTAAAATCGGTGCAAGAATCTGAGGATTTCAGGTCGCGTTTCGATGCGCAGGCAGGCACGACCGTGAAATGGAGAATTGTCATCGGGTCTGGCGGAGAAAATCCGCGCGGGCGACAACACCCCGAGCGCCATGAAGCATGGAAAGTCTCTAAGAATTAATGTCTGGTAGCGCGTACGGGATTCGAACCCGTGATCTCCACCTTGAAAGGGTGGCGTCCTAGGCCGCTAGACGAACGCGCCACGACACTGGCCGGACTGGTTGGTAGCGCATACGGGATTCGAACCCGTGATCTCCGCCTTGAGAGGGCGGTGTCCTAGGCCGCTAGACGAATGCGCCACGTAGTAATGGATTCGGTTTTCTGTTCCCGGCCTTCTGGAAGCGCATACGGGATTCGAACCCGTGATCTCCATCCTGAGAGAATGGTGTCCTTGGCCTCTAGACGAATGCGCCTCGTTCTAAAACAAAAATGGCTGGGGATCGAGGATTCGAACCCCGGTTTACAGAGCCAGAGTCTGTTGTCTTACCACTAGACGAATCCCCAGCGGCAGCAGAATTAACGCCACACTGGTCAATTATATCAACGGACTCAATTTGTGGCAACGGGATTATGGGTTCAGAGCCTCTATCAGATTGGTCGGTTCTCGCCAATTTAATTCGATGCGAGGCATCTGGTCGCTTGTGGAACAGCGCTTGTCTTCTTCGAATAGGTTCTTCGAGGCCCCTCTCAAAATGGCGTGGTTCAGTGAGGGTCGATCTTGGTCGGCGTTAATTGTAGTGCTCTCGCCCGACTGAATTGACACGGGCTGATGGGTCCGCGACCTTCGAACAACAGGTGACAGGCGCCGACAAAGTCGTTGGGGCCACAGGTGGCGCGAGCCGAGGCCTGTTCGTGACAAAATGGCCATCGTTGCCGGAAATCCTGGGGTGAGATTACAGCGTAAAGGTTGTAGATGGCGAGGGTGGCGCCGTACACTCCGGTGCAAAACTGATGAGGTGAATAGCGGATGAACAGAATTGTGGCGACCTTGATTGCGGTCTTGATCGCGGTCGCGGTTGCATGCGGGGGAGACACAGAACCAGAGCCGACACCAGTCGTAACCGGGCCAGCAACTCCTACATCGGAGCCGGCGCCATCTCCGAGCCCGACTATCGCGGCAACGGAGGTTCCCGCCGCCGCCGTGCCGACACCTGACGCGGTGGGACAGGCGGCGGTATTGGAGTCGCCCATCGCGCCACCGACCAACCCACCGTTGCCTACTGGAGCCATCGAGGTTCCAACAATCACGACGTATCGCGTGGGTCACTTTCCTGTCGGGATAATGTTCGATGGCGAAGGCGTGTGGGTCGCCAATCAGAGCGACGATACGCTCCAACGGGTTTGGCCAAGAGATCAGGAACTGATCGTTCCTGCCCCGGATTTCGCCCCTCGGGCCATGACTGTGGATGGCGACAACATGTGGGTCGCCACCTACTGGGGAATCCGAAAGCTGGGGCCTGATTTCCAAACTGTAGGAGGGTTTCCGGCCGGCCGGCGCCCGTCAGCGATGCTATACGGCGGAGGGCATGTTTGGATTGCCAACAGTGAAGATGACACCGTGATGCAGATAAGCATCCTGGAAAAGGTCCGCGCGCTGGGCGGCGGGATGATACTTCAACCCGGCGTTGCTGATCAGGCTCCGATTACGACCAACGTTATTAAAGTGGGCAGCAGCCCCATCGCCCTGGCCTGGGACGGCGAGCACGTCTGGGTAGCCAACAATGTGGATGACAGCGTAACGAAGCTGTCTGGAGATGGGGAGACGGTGGGGACCTATCCGGTGGGGCGCGGCCCGAGGGGCTTAACATTCGACGGAGAGAATATCTGGGTCTCAAACACATTTGAAGGCACGGTCTCCAAACTCACACTCGACGGCGTCACATTGGGCGAGTTCACTGTCGGAAATCTTCCTTCTGCGCTTGTGAGCGATGGCGAATCGATCTGGGTGTCGAATCGGACTGAAAATTCAGTGACCCGCCTGAGCCTGGATGGGATCAATCTGGGCACGTTCCACGTCGGGCGCGCTCCTGGTGACCTGGTTTACGATGGCGAATCCATATGGGTGCTGCATCCCGCGGGCGATGCGGTCTCGCGACTGCACATGGAAGGGGCGATTGTCGAACATTTCCCGGTCGGCGACGCGCCTGTGGCTATCACTTTCGATGGCGAGTCGATCTGGGTGGCCAATGCTCTCGGCGGTTCGGTGATGGAGGTGTCGCGAGAAGGCGAATTGCTGGGAACCCATGAGGTGGGCGGCGAAGCGAATGCCATCACCGTAGGAGAAGACGCGATCTGGACGGCCAACTTGAAGGATTTCACTGCGTCGAGGGTGGGCGAGTCCGGCCCCTCCGAGGCATTCGACGTCGGACCGGTGCCGCGCGCCGCTGCCTTCGACGGGGAGCGGGTGTGGATTGCGTCGTACATGGCGCACACTGCTGCGTTACTGGACTCAGAAGGCAACCTGGAGCAAACTGTGGACGTCGGAACTTCGCCCATTGACCTGTATTTCGATGGCGAGATAATGTGGGCGGCCAACGCTCACATCGATATTGTGACGGCGTTGAATCCAGCCGGAGAGAAGTTGTTCGAATCCGAGGTCGGAGACGTCCCGATGGCCTTTGCGGACGATGGCGAAAACATATGGGTTGCCAACTGGCGAGCATCGACAGTCACAAAGATCGCGCGGGACGGCGAAGTGCTGGGAAACTTCTCCGCCGGTCCTATGCCTTACGACCTTGTGAGAGACGGGCTTGGCGCTCTGCCCTTCGGAATGACCTTTGATGGCACCCACGTGTGGACTGCTGACAGCGGCCTCGGCACTATCACACGCATGACACTGGAAGGCGAAACCGTCGCAACCTACCCTGTGGGCGCTGGCCCGGCGAGGATGACATTCGATGGACAACACGTCTGGGTGACCAACACGTCGGACGACTCGGTGTCCAGGATCATCTTGCCGTGAGACGCAAATCTCGGCTGTCCGCTGGCAACCTGAAGTTCGTGCCAAGATCATACTCCTCAAAAATGCGCAAGCACGTGTCTGCGCTATGACGCGCCTGCTCGACCGCGTCTTAACCACTGAGTTGCTTCCGCGCGTCGCAACGCTCTGCAAATGCCAGACACTTTACGCAACAATCGGAGTGATGATCTGTGGGTAGATTCATTGTCTGTTTTGGGCTTGTCGTCGCAATTTTTGTGGTGGCGTGCGGCGGCAGTGAAGAGGCCGCGCCGAGTGCGGTTCCCGAACCTACTGTGGCGCCACCGGTTGCAACGCCCACTGGCGTTCCGGCCCCTGAGGTTGCTGCGCCTCCTGCGGTCATTGGGGCCGCTTCCGTTGAGCCTCCGACGGACCCTCCAGTGCCTCTGGGGCCGATTGATGTGCCAACGATCCGTTCTTTTGAGGTTGGTTCTGGCCCTATCACTCTGTTGTATCACGATGGCGCGATGATGGTGGTCAATCAGGACGATGACTCGTTGACGCGATTGGGGCTGGATGGTTCGGAGATCTGGACCAGACCCCTGCACACCTACCCACGCACATTGATCTCAGACGGCGAATCGTTGTGGGCAGGGACGTATTTCGCAATCCGCAAGATAACGGCTGAAGCCGAAGTGGCAGGCGTTTGGGCGGCAGGCAGGCATCCCGTGGCTATGGCGTCTGGAGCTGGATACGTCTGGGTGGCCAACGATCAGGACAACACGGTTTCCAGGTTCGCGCCTGATGGAACGTCGGAGAGCTTTGCCATCGGGAGACAGCCCTCCGCGCTGGTGTTCGACGGCAGTTCGATATGGGTCGCGAACCAGGGCGATAACACCCTGTCCAAACTGTCTTCAACCGGTGAATTGTTGGGCACGTTTCCCACTGGGAACGGCCCTAAAAGTCTTGCTTTTGATGGTCACGATATATGGGTGACGAACACTTTCGACTCTTCGGTTTCAAAAATCACGTTGGATGGGGAGATTATCGGAACTTACCGCACCGGGTTGCTGCCTGGGGCGATAGTGTTTGATGGCGAGTCAATGTGGATTTCTAATCGAACAGCTCGGAGCATAAGCCGATTGGGTTTAGGCGGTGAAAACCTGGGCACGTTTCATCTGGGCAAAACACCGGGGGAGCTTGCCTATGATGGCGAATCGGTTTGGGTCGCTCATCCGACCAGGGCGGCTGTGACCAAGCTAACGCTGGAAGGCGCGACGCTTTCGACATATCCGGTTGGTGACGCTCCAGTCCCGGTCATGCTCGCTGATGACTTTGTATGGGTGGCCAATGCGCTGGACGGCACGCTCACGAAGATGACCCGCGACGGCGAAACCCTGGGCGTGTTCCCGGTGGGTGAGGAACCCAACGCGATGGTGTTCGACGGAGAGTTCATCTGGACGGCAAATCGCAATGAAGCGACGGTAAGCAAGGTCGGTCTCGATGGGACGTTGCTGGGAACATTCCAGGCGGGGGAGATTCCTGAGGCCATCGTCTTTGACGGAGAGAAGGTCTGGGTCGCTTCTTACACAACGCACGTTGCGACGGCTCTGGGCAAAGATGGACAACCCCTGGCGATTATTGCTCCGGGAACGGCCCCCATCGACATGTTTTATGATGGCGAATTTCTGTGGGGCGCCAATGCCCATACCGACACTGTGACCAAGATCAGCCTGGAAGGCGATGTCATGGGCGTCTTCGATGTGGGTGACGTGCCCATCGCGTTCACCAGCGATGGCGAGAACATATGGGTCGCCAACTGGCGTGAGAATACCATAAGCAAGATTGCGGCCGATGGGACCGATCTGGGCAGGTTCCCCGTGGGGATGCTGCCTTTCGATTTCGTGCTGGACCGTCTTGGTGAACTGCCCTTCGCTCTGACTTTTGACGGAGAGTATATCTGGACGGCCAACAGCGGCCACGGCACTGTTTCGCGCAAGCGACTCGATGGGCTGACAATCGGGACATACCCGGTGGGATCAGGCCCAGCCAGTGTTGCGCACGATGGGACGTCGCTGTGGGTGACGAATACGGGGGACGATACAGTCTCGAAGCTGACGCTTCCGTAGTCCTCTGGCTCGAATCGGGTCACTTGTGACACGAATGCTGCCGATACTACAATGGCGAGGTCAATATGCGGAAATATCGGAGGCGGGAATGACCACATCGAGAATCGTTACAGGCAGCCATCTGTTGTCCCAAGCTCTCAAGCATGAGGGAGTGAAGACTGTTTTCACCCTGGCTGGTGACCACGTTCTGCCTGCGCTGGATGTCATGGCCGATGAGGATTTCCGTTTCATCGACACCCGACACGAACAGGGCGCGGTGCATATGGCCGACGCTTGGGGACGCCTGACCGGCGGGCCAGGGGTCGCGATGTACACAACTCCGGGTTTTGCCAACGCGATTCCTGGGCTTGCCAACGCGATGCACACCGGCAGTCCGCTGATATCCATCAGCGGAAGCGCTGAGTTGAACGAGCTTGGCCGGGGAGCGATGCAGGAGATCAACCAGATTGGCATGGCGCAGCCCACGACCAAAGGAGCCTGGATGGTGACCGCCGTCAATCGGATTCCGGACATGGTGGCTCACGCTGCGCGGGTTGCGTATTCGGGCCGTCGCGGGCCGGTGCATCTGACGATTCCGGTGGACGTGCAGCAGCAGGAAGTCTCGCTGGACGACGTTCATTTCTATTCCTCATCCGAGTATCGTTCCACGGCTCCGGCGGTGGCTTCAGAGGACCAGGTAAGGGCGGTTGTCGAGCTTCTCAAGGGGGCAAGCAAACCTCTGATTATCGTTGGGAGCGCTGGGGCGTATTCTCAGTCGGGCGAGGCGTTGGAGAGTCTCATCGAGACGACGCGCGTTCCTTTGATGACTGAAGGGGACGCTCGCGGCCTCGTAACCGATGCTCATCCATACTGCTACGGGTTCTTCGACAGCGCGTTGAATCAGGCTGCGAAGTTGCTGCGAGAGGCGGACGTCGTTGTGTTGATGGGCCGCAAGCAAGACCTGATCGTGGGCTATGCGATGGCTCCAGTCGTGTCTCCGGATGCCACTGTGATACAGATCGATCCGTCGGAAGCAGAGATTGGGCGAAATCGTGGCGTTGGCGTGGGCATCGTAGGTGACATCTCGGCGGTTGCTCAGCAGTTGGCTGATGAGGCGGCGAAGCATTCGTGGAGCGATCTGCCCTGGCTTAAGCAGCTTGAAGCGGCGCGGGTCGAGCAGGACGAAATGCTGAGTTCGCTGGGCGAGGGCGATTACCAGATGCACGCAATGCAGGTGCATAAAGAGGTCAGGAAGCATA
>JASLRP010000604.1 GCA_030743915.1 SAR202 cluster bacterium
GAACTCTGTTTGTAGCCAAGCCGGGTATCGCGGCTGACTGTCCCGACGCCCGAAACCGACAAGTTGTAAACAGGTCCCTCTCCAACGGTGCTCCACGTCTCGGTATCCTCGCTCGTTTCAACCGTGGCGACACTGGTGAAGTCGGAGGATGAACTCTTGAACTCGATCTCGTTGTGCAAACTTCCTGACACGCCCAGGTCCGCAATGAACGTGGTGTACTGCCCAGGGACGTGCCCCGAGTCTCGAAGAGTGGCAGGCGCGGATGTTCGCTCCTGCCGACCGCTGGACACCTCGAATCTGTAAGGCGTTTCCGAACCTTCGTCCGCGACGATGCGAAGGTCTGTCAATCCTGAGTTCGCGCGGGCGAACACCTCTGAATCAGGAATCACCTCGACCAACCCCTCATCCGTGAAGCTGGATGGCAGTTTGATTTCCTTCACGAACCGCCAATCATCGTGCGAGAAATCGGCGAGCGCCTGACCGGCCCCGAAAACCAGAATCACGAGGCCGGCTGGGACCAACGCCAATCTAAGTTTGTGGCGCAGTTTCATTATCTTCAAAGAGGAACCCCCTAATGGCGTCGCTGAAGCGTTGGTACAAGAACCCGCCAATCAGGAGGATGCCGCCCAGGCTCAGGAATGCCGCAACTCGATAACCTCGTTCAAGCGCGAAAGAGTCGACAAGGAACAGTTTCAGGATCGGGAATGCCAACAAACCCAGGCCGGCCATCCGAACGTACCGCCATCGGCCCACGATTCCAGCGACGAGAATCAGGCTGGCATACACTGCCCACAGGATGCTGAGACCAAGGCTGGTTACGTGTTCAGCCGACCGCCCACTGACATCGATTATCCGACTATCGACTGCGGCAATAACCTCTGCGCTCAACACCCAGAGTGTCAGGAAGTTGGCCGCGATTAACAGGGCGATGAAGAGGTCTTTCCTCTCCCAATCCTGTAAACCTTCTCGGAGTCGGTGCATCAGGAACGCCGCGCCGTAGAAGGCAGCGATTCCAGACACGAAGGCCATCATCCGGTAGTTGAGGAAGAGCGTGAAATCCGTGGAGACATAAGCTCCGGACGCTGGGTCCAATTCCTGGAACTCCACCAGGGTGTCGAAGATCAATAGCCGGACGATCAAGACCGCGAATACGCCCATACTGATCATGCGCAACTCAACCAGATTCAACCGGAATGACAGCCACATGAGCGCCAGCGCCTGAGCGGACCAGGCCACAGCGATCCAGACTTCATCGACCTGGATGGGCACAGCCGTGGTCAGAATTACGTTGCCAGCAACCAGGAGGGCAGGGAACAACGCCACTTCCTGCTCGAAGCTTTCACCACGATACCGCCGCGCCAGATACGCGCCCAGGAAAGTGGCCGCGATGCCAACCAGATAGGCAGGCAGGTATTCATTTGCCAAAGGCGTGAGATCTGCTTCCAGGGCCGCCAATGTGTCAACGGCGAACAGCCAGGCTATGAACACGATGAAGACGGCGACGCTGTAAACTCTCAGTTGCCACATGCGCAGGTTGTACGACAGCCACAGCAACACCACTGCCTCCGCCGCCCATGCCACGCTAATCCACGGGCCCCCAAGCTGGACCGGCACCGCGATCGTAAGCATGATGAGGGCAATTCCCAGAGCCATGAAACTGACATGCGCCTGTTCGCGAGTCCTGATCAGCGCCAGATAGGCGACGCCTCCATAGAACAGCGCCATTGTAAGCGTGAAAGCTCCCATCCACTCCCGGAAGTCGTCCCATAGCAACCCGTAGCTGATCCCGAAGTACGCCGTCGCGTTCAGGGCCATCAAGGTCAGGTCAAAGGCGTGAGGGGTCCGTCTCCAGATGACGTGGAACAGGGTAGTGGCAGCCGTGAATATCAGGAAGATGATCGTCAGGCTTCCCTGAGCGGTCAGCAGGCTGATTTCGTCCATGTAATCCCCGTACCAGGCGCCGAAGGTGAGAAGCGACCCGATGAGGACCAGCATCGTGAACCAGCGCCAGTTGCGGAAAGTGGACAGGGCCAACACCCCGAGATCGATGACGATGACGTATGCCATTAGCTGGAAGCTTGGCCCTATGTCCTGCGCAAGCGCAGATCTTGGTCCGCCACCGCCGGTCGCAAATGGGGCGAAGAACGCTCCGAATATGCCGATTATCGCCAGGGCGACCGATTCATGCCTTATCGCCAGAGCCGCCGACCCGATGGACACCAATGCCAGCAGGCCCACGCTGGGATACAGATCGATCAGCCCGTATATCGCGTACGCCGCATAGAAGGACAGGTAAAGCAGGGCGACACCGCCGCCAGTTAAAGCCTGCGCGTACACCGGGTATCGCTTGTGCCAGTACTCTCCAGCGCCGAGGAACGCTACGCCTG
>JASLRP010000605.1 GCA_030743915.1 SAR202 cluster bacterium
CCTCTCCATCCGGGCGCCTGCTGTTCGATAATATCTCGCACTCTCGTAATACCCCTACCCTCTTCGCCCATGCCGATGAGCATATTCTCAGTGGTCTGAACGGTCCGGGTGAGGATGGAACTGTACACTCGGTCAAAGGTCACGCCCTCGCGTTTGAGGCGTTCGCCCAATCGCTGTGCCTGCTCAATCCCTCTCTCGGTCAGGGGTGCATCGAAGTTCTCGCCGGCGGCGTATATGGGGTTCGCGTTGGACTCTGACTCGCCGTGCCGGATGAAGTAGAATTCGCAGGAAAAATCCTTGTGTATCAAGTCGCGCTCCTTGGTTGTTCGGGTTGCAGTCCTACCATAGCACACCCGCCTATCCTCACACTTTCCAATAGCCGCCGCATGGAGTATATTGTGTCTCGACGCGAGGAGCCGCAATTCATCAACTCTTTGCGTCAAACAGCAAACATGCAACTTAAATTCAATACATGGAGGTGACTAATGGGCAACCGTCTAGAGGGCAAGGTGGCGGTGGTGACGGGCGCAGGAAGGGGCGTGGGCCGAGGCGTGGCCCTGCTCATGGCAGAAGAGGGTGCGAAGGTCGTGGTCAACGATCTCGGGTCCGAGGTTGATGGCACAGGCTCGTCCCACGAACCAGCCGACGGCGTAGTGGCCGAAATTCAGGCGCGGGGCGGCGAAGCCTCCGCCAACTACGACAACATAGCGCTCATGGACGGCGGCGAAGCCGTCATCCAGCAGGCCGTTGACCAGTATGGTCAGTTGGATGTGCTGGTCAACAGCGTCGGCATGCTCCGCGACCGAATGATATTCCAGATGACCCCAGACGACTGGGACCGCGTCCTTCTGAACAACACTAAAAGCGCGTTCACGACCTGCAAGTACGCCGGAATAGTGTTCCGACAGCAAAGAAGCGGACGAGTCGTCAACATGGTCTCTGACGCCGGGCTGGGTGACGTTGGACGCTCCAACTTCTCCGCGGCATCCGAGGGCATCGTCGGCCTCACCCGCACAGTGGGACGCGACCTGGGACGCTACGGCGTCACCGCGAACGCCATCTCTCCGATGGCCGAAACTCGCCTGTTCCCTGGCACCGTGGACGAGCATCGTGTGGCCGTCGCAGATGGCCCAACACGCGACGAGCGCGCCGGCATCGGCCCATCACCCGCTCTTGGGGAATGGGAAGGCCCCGGCTGGCCCGACGATCCTGAGAACGTCGCTCCGCTGGCCGTATATCTGTCCACCTACGCTTCTCCCCACGTCAACGGTTACGTGTTCGGCGTTCGAGGCGGCAGCATATACCTGTACTCCAACCCGGCAGTGGAGCGTTCCATCCTCAAGTGGGGCAACTTCAACATGGAAGAGATGGACGTCCTGGTCCCGAAGATGATCGGCACAGGCTTCTAGTTCAGTTATCAGCAGTCAGAAAACAGCTACCAGCAGTCTGTATTGACGCTGGCAACCACCCATACGTGAGGTAAATCAATGGGAAATAGAATGGAAGGCAGAGTCGTAATCGTAACCGGATCAGGCCGGGGCATTGGCCGTGAGGTCGCCCACTGGATGGCCGCCGACGGCGCTTCCGTGGTCGTAAACGACCTGGGCGGCGCGGTGGACGGCGAAGGAACATCCGACTCTCCCGCAGAGCAAACTGCGCAGGAAATTCGAGACAAGGGCGGCTCGGCAGTCGCAAACTTCGACTCGGTGGCCGATTATGAATCGGCAGGCAAAATCGTCCAGACGGCAATAGACAACTTCGGCAGGCTGGACGCCGTCTGCCATGTAGCGGGAATCCTGAGAGACCGCATGATCTTCAACATGACCGAGGCCGAGTGGGACGCGGTTTTGCAGGTCCACCTGTACGGCGCGTTCAACATGGTGCGGCAGGCAGTGCCCCACATGATCAATCAGGGGTATGGTCGGCTCGTTCTGTATTCGTCAGGCTCCGGCCTGGGCTCGTCGGGTCAGGCGAACTATTCAGCGGCCAAAGAGGGCATGGTCGGATTCGTCCGATCTCTCGCCAAAGAGTTGGCCCCCTACGGCATCACAGCAAACGCGGTATATCCCGGCGGAGCCACCCGCATGACGGCGACCGTTCCGGACTCCAGCCGACAGCTGAGGGCAGCAGCTGTTGCGCCCACACAGCAACGGACCCAGGGCGAGCCTATTCAGGGACCACCCGAGGCCAGCGACCCGGCCAACAATGCGCCAAAGGCCGTGTATCTATGCTCCGAGGCTGCGAGCGATATCACCGGGCAGGTCATCGGCACCAGCGGATGGCAGATGACCCTGTACTCACCGCGTCACGTGACCAAGAGCATCCACAAGAACGGACGCTGGACACTGGACGAACTGGATGAGTTGATCCCAATCTCGCTGGCGCAGGGTCTCAGCAACCCCATGCCTCCGGCGCCACCCAGAGAGTAGCGGCGCTCAGAGAATACAGGTAAAACAACAGGGCTGACGAATTAACAATCGTCAGCCCTGTTTTCGTCCCACTGCCGGGTAGAATCCTAGTTCGTCAATATGTCGAATATGCTGCTGATCTTTCCGCTGCCGTCTAGCCGATACACATCTGTGTAGCCACATCGCGTGCATGACACGGTTGCGAATTTATGGTTCTGCAAATTCAAGAATCGAGACGCCCCGGAGCCTGTCGTCCTTATCTCGCCGGCCTCATATTGTGAGCCCTGGCACTTGTCGCAAGAGTATTGCCGCTTCTCCACAAGTCTCCTCCTCTAGTATCGAAAGCTTGAATCGGAAATGTCCCTCTCATTGTAACCGTCTTTGTGTTGCGATGACGGAGTAAACGAGACGGCGCAATTACCGAGCGGCTTTTCGAAACAAAGAATCAAGGCGCTTCCAACAGCGGCAGGATTCAAACGCGAAACACGCGTGGTCGTCCAACTTGGTCGATCAGCCCGGATTAGTCTCCAAATTCGGAGCGCTTTGGGAGTACTGCGCTTCCGAAGTGGCCAGCTTGTTCAGCTCGATCTGGACGATCAGCCACACCGCGGGCCAAATGAAGATCCACAGCACGAACAGCAACCATCGGGAATAGCGGCCGTTGGCCACTTGGTTCACCAGTTCGCTGTGCTTCCAATGGACGAACAAGTTAACCAATGGGATCAACCCCAGGATCGTCCAGAGAGCAGCGCTGTCTTCACGATTTTGATGGAGGATCATCTCTTTGGTCGTGCTGTAGAACCAATAGATCCCGTAAATTCCCAGAGTGATGATGAACAATAATACTTGCATCCACAGATTGCGATACTTGATCATGGCCGCTCCTTGACTGTCGCCCATGCCATTGGCGATGGGGCTACCAACCGGCTCGATTCAGCGTCACTCGCATTGCGCAGAATCTATTCTACTTTGAGCGGTGTGTCAACATCGTGAAACTGTTCACAATTTTTCGTATTTAGCGAATTATTAGACCAACAGGATAAGAAATCCCCCATCGCTTTGGCTCTCACACTTCGAGCGGTGCCTGGCCCATCACGCCTCGGACAGGTGCTTGCCCAGCAGGTTGATGACTGCCTGGGCCGCCTGACGCTTGTTGCCGTCGCGGTCTCCGGCGTCAGTCTGAATGCGCTCTGCGACATCCAGTTCGTCAGGTCCGGCCAGTCCGATGTAAAACGTGCCGATCGGAAGGCCGGAGCGCCCGCCCGTGGGTCCGGCGACGCCCGTGACCGAAACTCCATAGTCGGTGCCCGTTACGTTGACAACCCCTCGCGCCATCGCAATCGCCATATCCGGGCTAACGCTGCCTTTGGTTTCATACAGTTCATCCGAGACACCGAGAATCGACTGCTTCAGTCCGCCCGTGTAGGCGATCACTCCGCCAGGGAACCATCGGGAGCTTCCCGGCGCCGTGCTGAACATATAGCCGATCAACCCGCAGGTGTCGGCCTCAGCCACGGACACTGTCTTTTCCTGGGCAACAATCAGGTCCGCAATTTCTTGAACTTCCATTGTATTTACTCCTTCTTCTGGCCTGGTTTTCGTCCGGTTGATGGTATGACTGATTTGGGCGGCTCAACTCCTTTGGAAAGTTTCTGCATTATAGGGGCGCTTACACGTTATTGAGAACCTGCCAATCCAGAACGCTCGATATTCGACGCCCCGAGTCTGGCCAGGTCTCTAACGTGATCGAGCCAATTTCGAGTGGGTCATGCCACGTTTGACAGTATCAATCTTCAAAACTACACTGTTAACCGCCGAAGATTGCCCATCAAGATTGGCAATATCATATCGGCAACTCAAGCTTGGACTCTACATTTTGACGGGAGGTGGGAGCCATCAAAAAGATAGTGAAATGGGTTGGAATCGTGGTGGGTAGCCTGGTGGGGTTGCTCGTTGTGGCCGTTGTATTCCTGATTTTATTGGGGTCCATGCGGGTCAACAAGGCCTACGAGATCCAGTTGGCATCCATTCCAATACCGACAGACGCAGTCGCCATTGAACGCGGACGCCACTTCGTTGAAACTGTCGGACTGTGTTCCGAGTGTCACGGCGACCAACTACAGGGAGATATCATTGAAGAAGACCCTGTGTTCGGCACCATCGCGCCACCGAACCTCACCTCAGGGGCGGGGGTATTGCTGGGGTCATGACCGACGCTGACTACATTCGCGCGATTCGCCACGGGATTGGTCGCGACGACAAATCTCTGGTGATAATGCCCTCCAACTACTACAACGTAGCAAGTGACGCCGATCTGGGAGCCATAATTGCCTACATCAAGACCCTCCCGCCTGTGGATAACCAGGTGCCTGAGACCAATCTCGGGCCGTTGGGGAAAATAATTACGTTGCTGGACTCCGCGTTGTTGACCGGGGGCATAATCGACCACGCCGCCCCGCGTCCTTCAGACCCAACTCCTGGAGTGACCGCCGAATATGGCGAGTACTTGGCGACGATTTGCACGGTCTGTCACGGCAAGCATCTGTCTGGAGGAACGGTCCCTGGAGAAGGAGGCGACACGCCGTTAGCTCTCAACCTGACTCCAAATAGCTCGGTTGTTAGCTGGTCGGAATCGGACTTCATGAACACCCTGCGCACGGGCGTCACTCCTGCCGGTAATCAACTCGACGAGGAATTCATGCCCTGGCCGCATTTCTCAAAAATGACAGACGACGAACTCAAAGCGCTGTGGGTGTACATCCAGTCGCTGCCTCCGAGAGAATTCGGAGAGTAATCGGAACAACAAGTCAGGCCACTGCGAGCGGCGATCCAGAAACTACGTTCCGATCTGAATGTGGGACGTGATGCGCCGAAGGGTTGCCAGCGCGGAGAGGGCCGAGAGTTTGCCCGTGCGGGGATTCTCGGGGGACGGAACGTTCTCTATCTTGATGGTCAACTTGCCGAACTCGCCCTCGACCTGAATTTCGTGAGTGTTGCGTGTGACCGTTGGGTCGGCGTAGATGCGTATCGTGGTTTCGTTTGGGCCGATGCCCGCCATGCTCAGAGCCGCCGACACGTTGACGTTGGCTGGGAACAGTCGGCACGCCTCCTGCACCGGGCCTTCATAGACCACGGTCGGTTCGGTCACAGCGTCCAGGTCAATGCCCTCGACGCCGGGAGCGCCCTCGAGGCCGCCGGGCGGCTTGCGGGTAATCATGGTTATGGCGTCTATCTGGCCGGCGCTGGCAGATGCCACGCCGTCCAATCCGGCAATCGCGCCAGAAGGAACATACACTTTCGCGCCGGCGCTCTCGGCCATGTCGAACAGGTCTTCCCGGTCCAACAGAGCGCCGCCACTGAGGGCCATCAGGTCCTTGCCGGCGGACAGCGTTGCCGTCGCGATGTCATTCATCGCCGCGCCTGGAGCGGCTTCAACCACCAGGTCAACCACCTGCGCCATCTCATCTAGGGCGAGAACAGGCACCGGATTCGACAGCGTGGATGCGAACTCCCTGGCTTTTTCGACATTGCGGCTGTTGAGCGCGACCAGAGTCGCGCCAGGAATCGCACCCGCGTCCAACTCGCTGGCGACCCGACGGCCTATCGTGCCACAACCCGCGATGCCTATCTTTTTTGTTTTGGTTGTCATCAGCTTCACGTTAGCGCCAACTGACATTCGTGTCAAAAAAGACCGCCGTTCGCGAAACCTCCACAGGCTTTGGTGGGTCCGTCTTGCCCGCTCATAACGCCCTTTGTTACACTGCCGACGGACTCGAAACTTGGAGCGATTGACATGGCCCGAATAACCTCCGAAGAGGTGCGACATCTCAGCGTTTTGACGCGGGTTGGCATGACCGACGAAGAAGTCGAACTCATGCGCGACCAGATGTCCGATATCCTGGACAACATCGACATTCTAAACCAGGTGGACACCGAGGGCGTGGAACCGACGGCCCACTCGGTGGACGTCGTGTCCGTCATGCGCGAAGACGTGGTGACCAACACCACATCTGTCGATGAAATGTTGGCCAATGCCCCACAGCGTGAGGGCGACCACATCAGGGTGCGAGCGGTGTTGGAATAGCTGTCAGCAGTCAGCCGATAGCTTTTTGGCAAATGCTGAAACACGTGATCGATATGAATGGCGGGCGTCATCCAGACAACCAGATGCTCCGAACCCGCTCAGTGTGACATCGTAATTTCCTGAATTTTGGTGGTGTCTGGAGAGACCACATATGGCAAACTCACTGGTAAACCTTACTGCCCACGAGGCCCGTGGCATGCTGGACAAGCGTGAAGTCTCGTCCGTGGAGCTTACCGAGGCCACCCTCGAACGCATTGAGGAAGTGGAGGATCGGGTGAAGGCATTTGTTACCGTCACTCGCGACCTCGCGCTGGAGCAGGCGCGGGAGGCCGACAGGCGCATCGCCGAAGGCACATCCGCACCCCTGACCGGCATCCCCATGCAGTTGAAGGACAACATGTGCACCAACGGCGTGCCAACCACCTGCTCGTCCCGAATACTGGAAGAGTTCGTCCCTCCTTATGATGCCACTGTTACCGAGAAGCTCCGGCAAGATGGCGCTGTGCTGATCGGCAAGGGCAACCTCGACGAGTTCGCCATGGGGTCGTCCACCGAGAACTCGGCCTTCTTCCCAACCCACAACCCCTGGGACCTGGAGCGGGTGCCTGGAGGCTCCAGCGGAGGCCCGGCGGCAGCGGTCGCGGCGGGAGAGGCTTTCTTCTCGCTGGGGTCCGACACTGGAGGAAGCGTCCGACAGCCAAGCTCGCTTTGCGGCATCGTCGGGATGAAACCTACCTATGGGCTGGTGTCGCGTTTTGGGCTAATCGCATTTGCCAGCTCCCTCGATCAGATTGGCCCGCTGACCAGAGATGTTCGGGACTCCGCGATCGTGCTGAACGCGATCGCGGGCCACGACCCGCGAGACTCGACATCCATCGAGTTCCAACCTCCTGACTACACCGAAGCGCTCAAGCCCGATCTGAAGGGCGTGCGCATTGGAGTTCCGAAGGAGTATTTCGTCGATGGCATGGAGCCGGGCGTCGAGGACGCCACCCGCAAGGCCATCGACGTCATGCGATCGCTGGGGGCTGAAATCGGCGAGGCTTCCCTGCCCCACACATCCTACGCGCTGGCGGTCTATTACATCATCGCGCCGTCCGAGTGTTCGGCGAACCTGGCCCGGTACGACGGCGTGAAGTACGGATTCTCCGAGCAGGACGCTGAAAGCATGTGGGACGCCTACGAGAAAACTCGACAGCGCGGCTTCGGGCCGGAGGTTAAACGCCGAATCATGCTTGGGACCTACTCCCTATCCTCGGGATATTACGATGCCTACTATCTCAAAGCCCAACAGGTGCGCACCATCATCCGACAAGAGTTCGAAGAGGAATTCAAAAAATTTGACGCCCTGGTCATGCCGACTTCGCCATCAACGGCATTCAAAATCGGTGAAAAGGTGGATGACCCGGTACAGATGTACCTGAACGACGTGATGACACTGCCCGCCAACATCGCTGGCATTCCCGGAATCTCCGTGCCATCAGGGATGTCCAACGGCCTGCCCACCGGACTCCAGATCATGGCGAAACCCTTGGGCGAGGAGGCGATGCTCAGAGTGGCCTATGCATACGAACAGGCCACCGATTTTCAAGGCACCCACGGTTCGCCCTCACTGTGAAGCGCAACTTTCCTTGTTTCTGGAAATACCTACGGAATCACCGAGTCGTTGTCATCGGATGAACGGCTCCACTTGATTGACCAAGGCATCTTGTATGCGAATCTTGGTCGCGAGCATTGTGTTCTCCGGCA
>JASLRP010000606.1 GCA_030743915.1 SAR202 cluster bacterium
TGAGTCCGTGGCTATTGAGATGCTCAAGACAGACGATTACCTGTGGAACAGTGGGATGTTTGTCATGAAGATGTCGATATGGCTGGAGCAGTTGGAAAAGTCCCGACCGGATATTGCCGAAGCCTGCCGACAGGCACACAAAAACGGCGATCAGGACGGCGTATTCTACCGCCCAGACTCTGAACAATTCGCCGCCTGCCCCCCCGACACCATTGATTACGCCGTGATGGAGCGGATCACCGAGAACTCATCCGACGGTCCGGCCTCGGTGGTTGTCCCATTGGACGCCGGATGGTCAGACGTCGGCGCCTGGTCGGCCCTCTTGGAAGTTCAGCCTCGCAACGATGAAGGCAACGTCATACAGGGAGACGTTTACACTCATCGCATGAAGAACTCGCTGGTCATGGGCCAACATCGCCTGGTTGCCGCTATCGGCCTGGATAATGTCGTCATCGTTGAGACCGCCGACGCTATCCTGGTCGCCCACAACGATCATGTGGAAGATGTCAAAGAACTGGCGACTCAACTCAAGCGGGACGAGCGTTACGAGCAGGAAAACCACCGTAAGGTGAATCGGCCCTGGGGATGGTACGAGATCGTGGACTCCGGTCCCGGATTCCAGGTGAAGCGCCTCACTGTCAATCCTGGCGCCGCGC
Organism: SAR202 cluster bacterium; assembly: GCA_030743915.1. Lineage (GTDB taxonomy): Bacteria > Chloroflexota > Dehalococcoidia > Lucifugimonadales > UBA1123 > UBA1123. The sequence goes on from JASLRP010000606.1 coordinate 657, forward strand.
TCTCTCTTCAGATGCACCATCACCGGGCCGAGCACTGGGTGGTTGTGCGCGGTACCGCCAAAGTGTCCAAAAACGGCGAAGAATCCTACCTCCACGAAAACGAATCGGCCTACGTGCCAATCGGTGTTCAGCACCGCCTGGAAAACCCTGGCAGTATCCCTCTGGAGATCATCGAAATCGGGTCCGGTTCATACCTGGGAGAGGACGATATCGTGCGTTTCGAGGACAGATACAATAGACATCGGTAACCGTCAAACGCTGAGATTCAAGAGCCTATGAGACCGGCCAACGGGCCAGTCTACAATTGCGACAGTCGCGACACTTCAACAGTCAAAGAGGAGCAGAATGACTCAAACGCCTTTGCCAGTCTCCAAGATTCCGATGGTCCCTCCGAGGATGTTGCTCGGCCCTGGGCCAAGCATGGTGCATCCGAGGGTGCTTCAGGCAATGATGCAGAATATGATCGGATATCTCGACCCCGACTTCGTCCTGATAATGGATGAGGTCTCCGAACTTCTCAAGCGCGTGTATAAGGCCGATGATGGCATCACTTTCGCTCTGTCTGGCACAGGCTCGTCAGGGATGGAGGCCGGAATCTCCAGCCTGTTGGAACCCGGCGACACCGTCGTGATGTGCATTTACGGTTTCTTCTGCGAGCGCATGGTTGACATGGCGACTCGCGTGGGAGCCAACGTGGTGCCGATTCGAGCCGATTGGGGAAAGCCCTTCCCGGAAGAATTGTTGGAAGAGGAACTCAAGAAACATACCGACGTGAAGTTGGTCACCGCCATTCAAGCTGAAACATCCACCGGAATCCGACAACCACTGGAAAGCATATCAAGTCTGGCTCAGGATAACGACGCCATGTTCATGGTGGACGCCGTGACATCCCTGGGCGGCAACGAGATGGCCTTTGACGATTGGGGCATAGATTACAGCTACAGCGCGACTCAGAAATGCCTGGGATGCCCTCCCGGTCTGTCTCCGGTCGCGCTCAGCGCCCGCGCCCATGAGTCGATAAAATCTCGCTCGCAACCTCCGGCGTCGTGGTATCTCGACCTGGCGTTAAACGCCAACTACTGGGGGTTCGATCGTGTGTATCACCACACCGCGCCTGTGAGCATGATCCTGGCGCTCCGAGAGGGTCTGCGAATCGTGCTGGAAGAGGGGCTAGAGGCCCGGTTCGAACGTCACGAGACCAACGCCGCCGCCCTGAGGGCCGGGCTCGAAGCCATCGGCATTGAAATGGTGGCCCCGGAAGGTTACCAACTGGCCCAGATTACGCCAGTCTGGATTCCCGAAGGCGTCGACGACGACGCAGTCAGAAACATGCTTCTGAGAGAGCATAGCATCGAGATCGGCAAGGGCCTGGGCGAACTGGCAGGCAAGGCCTGGAGATTCGGATTGATGGGCGAGTCCAGCAGGCCGGAGTACGTCCTGGCTGTTCTGTCGGCCTTGGAAGGCATCTTGCCCAGAGTCGGTTACGAGACCGCCAACGGAGCCGCGGTAGGAGCCGCCAGCCGAGTCCTGTCCGGCGACTGATTCATAACGCCAACGATCTTTACAAAAACGAGGGGAAGGTTTTAAGCCTTCCCCTCATGCTTTCTAATGAAATGCTACTTTTCGGCTAGTTTCGCTGAGTTGCCATTACAGGCCTGCGAGCGCGCCACATCACCAACGCCGCCAAAGCGAGTCCGCCAATAATGAGACCCCATTGGTTCGCTGATGGAACCGTGGTGCCGCCGACGGTCACCTGCGAGGTGACGATGGAGCTGACGCCCTTGTCGTCCTTGACTCTGAGCGCGACGGTGAATGTCCCGACGGTCGCGTAGGTGTACTTGGGAGCGGTCAGATCAACGCCCGAGTTGGTTGTCGCGCCGACGGTGCTGAACGTCGAACCGTTGTACTGGAAGTCCCACTCGTATGTCAGAGTATCCGCCCCAGGGTCGGTTGCGCTGCCACTGAAAGTGAGGGGCGTCCCGGAGAAACCGGTGTACGGGCCGCCAACGCTGGCAGTGGGCACGACATTGCTTATCGCGACCGGTGCCGTCACCTGGGAGCTGGTAGAGTCGTCGTCGCGCACCCTCATCGCCGCCGTGAAATCTCCGTCGTTTGTATATGTAAACTTCGGAGCGGTCAGCCCGTCGCCCGACTGATCGGCTGTGAAAGTTTCACCTGTGACGAACGCGAAGTCCCATTCGTAAGTCAGGGTGTCGTTGCCTGGGTCAGTTGCGCTGCCGCTGAAAAGAACCTCGGAACCCTCTGTTCCTGTGAACGAACTACCGATGGATGCGGTGGGAGGGACATTGTTTATCGTGGTCGTGGCGAGAGCGATACTGCTCAGTCCACCGTCATCGTCTCTCACACGCAAGCCGACGGTTTTGGCGCCGTCGTTCGTGTAAGTCTTTGTAGGTCCGGTCAGGTCTGCCCCCGTGCTGTCCACTGTGAATGTGGAGCCGTCATAATCGAAATCCCACTCGAAAGTTTTTGTGTCGTTGCCAGGGTCGGTGGCGCTTCCGGTGAACGTCAACGCTGTCCCCTCATTCACAGTGTAAGGACCGCCGGCGTTGGCGCTAGGGGGAACGTTCGCGACGGTGACCTGTGCTGTTTTAACGGTGCTGGTGGCTCCTGTGCTGTCAATTACCCGCAAAGCCACCGTAAATGTGTCGTTGTCGGCATAGGTGTGAGTCGTAGTCGCCACGCCGACACCCGAGGCGTCCGCAGCGAATGTAGATTGGAAGTCAAAGTCCCATTCGAACCGTAGATTGGACGATGGCTCGTCTATGTCCACGGCGCTTCCGGTGAATGTTATGGCAGAACCTTCGTTTCCGGTATATGGGCCGCCGGGATTAGCGATTGGGTCCGCAGCCAAAACGACCGAGTAGTCGGTAGCTTGCAGGATCACAAATGCCAGAGCCACGAGGGCGAGGATGAGCGTCCTGCCACCGGGGACATGCTCTGCGGCCGTTCGGCGATTTCCTTCGGTTTTCAACACGAGAGCCTCACTATGATTGCCGAGTCTATGATTCTCACAAGGCAGGGGCGGACAATGAAGTCCGCCCCACACCCGCTACATACTGTAATTTATGGGCACATTGCTCTGAGGATATGGTTTTGACACCACTGCCACAGCAATACACATGATAATTGTGCCCACGATTTTCCATTCTCCGCTAGGTGTTTTTCGTACCTGAGCGGGCATTATGCCAGTGCCACAGCATTGGACCGTGATAATGCCCGCTCAGGATATTTCCTGTTAGCTCAGTGTGAAGTTGATATTCAAGCTGGTGACTCCAGGGCTAATCGCAACGGCTGTCGCGGCGCCGAGGGTAGCGGCCTCCTGCCACCACTCTTCAGTGAATCCGCCGGCCTCTGCCTTGACGGTGTAAGAACCCAGAGGGAGGTTGGTCACTTTGTAGAAGCCCGCCGAGTTCACATTCACGGTGCGGCTGTACGGAGCGCCAGTGGTGCGGGTCACAGTAACCTTGGCGGTCGTGATGGGCGTCGATGTGGACGCTTGCTCCACGACCGTTCCACTGATGGCGCTGCCCACTGCTAGCGTAAAGTCGATGTTGGACTCCGTCGTGGACGACGCTACGACTACCTCAGTTGAAGAAGCGATGGTCTCAGACTCGCTGTAGTACTCCAGAGCGAACCCGAATGCCGCCGCCCTCACCATGTGAGGTCCGGGGGCAATATCAAAACTGTACTGTCCCAGAATGTCGGTCGTCGTTGAATGTTCCGGGCCACCAGCCAGCGGTTTGGCGTAAACCATTGCTCCGTGGATCGGAGCCCCCGATGTGGCGTTGGTCACGGCGCCTGTAATGAAACCATTGCTGCTGGAAGCTGTCGCGACATCCAGGGTGAAGTTGATTCCGGTCGTCGTCGCGCCACCGCTTATCACAACGTTCGTGGACGACGCTGAGTTACCAACCTCCATCCACCACTCCACTTCGAATCCGGCCGCCATCGCCCTGACTGTGTACGAGCCAGGGTCAAGGTTGCCCATGAAATAGTCGCCGTTGGAATCCGTGTTCGCGTTGCGGACGGGGCCGCCTCCGCTGAGAGGCTCGGCGCTGACCGTCGCGTTCGGAATACCGACTGTGGAAGAGGCCTGTTCGGTGACTCTTCCGGTCATGATTCCCTTGGGTGTTGTGGTGCCGCCACCGCTCAGAGCTTCTAGGGTAAAGTCGATGCCTGATGTAGTCGTGGACGCCGTCACATTGACGTCAGTCGAACTGGCGCTCGTCGCGGACTCGTTGTAGTACTCCACGGCGAATCTAGACGCCACCGCGCTCACCCTGTGCGGGCCGGGCGCAATGTCGAAGGTGTACTCACCAAGAGAATTGGTTGTGGTCGCGTGATCAGGGCCGCCGTCCAAAGGCGTCGCCGTGACCGTCGCGCCAGCGATTGGATCTGTGCTGGAAGCGTCAGTAACCCTGCCTGTGATGAACCCGTTATCGGACGTCGAGCTTGCGAGGGCCAACGTAAAGTCGATACCAGAAACCGTCGTGCTGGAATTCACCGTCACGTGGGTTGATGATGCGCTGTTGTTCGCCTCCTGCCACCACTCAACGAGATAGCCTGCGGCCATCGCCCGAATCTCGTAGTCGCCAGGAGTCATGCCAGTCAATTCATAGTCGCCATTGGAGTCGGTGGTCGCATTGATTACCGTTCCGCCAGAGCCCGGGTCTGCGCTGACCGTGGCATTGGCGATTCCGACGGTTCCGGTGGCGGTTTTGCCCATCGGCGGTCCTGTGACCCTGCCGGATGCGAACACGTGCGTGGTGGATGTCCCGCCGCTCAGAGCCGACAATGCAAAGTCGATGCCGGTAGTCGTGCTGGAAGCAGTGACCGTGACGGTTATCGCGCCGCCGATGGTCGGGGAATCGTCATAGTACTCGACTGCGTATCCAGGCGCCACCGCGCTAACCAGGTGATTACCTGGCGCGATGTCAAAGGAATAATCTCCGCTTGCGTCCGTTATCTCGGTGTGGTCTGGACCGCCTGAAAGCGGTTTCGCCTTCACCATCGCTCTGGAAATGGGCGAGCCACTGGAATCGTCTCGGACTGTGCCCTCAATGAACCCGTTGCTGCTGGTGGCAGGAGCCAGGTCGAGAGTAAAGTTGATACCGGTTAATGTGGTGCTGGCCACGGTCACAGGCGTTGAGGAGGCGGAGTTATTCACCTCTTCCCACCACTCAACCAGGTAGCCTGCGGCCATCGCCCGGACTTCGTAGTCGCCCGGAGTCAAGCCTGGCAGAACGTAGTCGCCACTCACATTTGTCGTGGCGTTGCGCACTGGGCCTCCGGCCAGCGGTGTTGCGCTGACGGTGGCATTCGCGATTCCAGACACTGTCCCGGTCGCGGCTTTGGATTGTTGAATACCTTTCACGCTGCCGATCATTATCCCTGTGATGGTGGCGCCCTCGCCACCGAAGAAGGACAGCGTGAAGTCTATGTCTTCAGGAGTGCTGGTGCTGGAGACCGTCACCGGTGTCGAAGACGCTGGGTTTTCGGTCTCTTCCCAGTACTCTGTTACGAACCCTGTGGATGAGGCGAACACGATGTAGTCGCCGCTTGGCAGGTTCTTCAACTCGAACTTGCCATCAGGCTGGGACATCACCATTGGAGGCCCGCCCGTTCCGCCCGTCTTCTGACCGCCAGCAGGCATTACGCTCACAGCGATTCCAGGCAACGGCGTGCTGCCGTCTTCTCGGAACACTGTGCCCCGTATCTTTCCTTCGGCAGTCGCGCCACCACCGGAACCGCCTCCTGTGCTCTTCACGGTGAAGTTGATGTTTGGCATATTGTTGGGAGCCTGGACAGTCACAGGCGTGGAGGATGCAGGGTCGGATACCCCGTTGTACCACACCGTGTCATATTGTTCGGCTTCATCATCTGCGACGACCATATAGGACCCTGAAGGCAACCCTTTGATCTGGTAATCGCCGTTAGAATTGATTTCGTCTGATCCCATCACCCTGCCCGATGCGATGGAGAAGGCCAATACCTCAATGCTCGGTGGGGGCGGCCCGCCGACATCGCGAACCACGCGACCGGAGATGCTGCCGCCTGCCGTCAGAGTGAAGTCCACCCCAGTGACAACCGTTCCCGAAGGCACGACTACAGCCGTGGTTGAGGCAGGGTTGTCCGTTTCTTCCCAGAACTCCATTACCCAACCGAGGTCGGAACCCAGGGCGAGGACCCAGTAAGAGCCGGGCGCCAAGCCGGTGATTGTGTACGATCCGTCTGATTGGGAGTCTGCCCCGCCGGCCGGGTCGCTCTCTGGCGGCCACCCCGTTCCAACGGGCCAGGCTAGTACTGGCACGTTATGCACGGGTGTAGTTCCGTCAACCTGAGTTACCTTGCCCGAGATGCCCGCGCCTTTGGACATGGTGAAATTGATCTCGTCTGTGGTGCTGGACGTGACGACCGTTACCGCTGTCGATGATGCGGTCGTCGAAGATTCGTCATAGTACTGAGTTTCATAGCCGTTGGCGTGCGCTGCCACCGTGTAATCTCCGGCTGGGAGACCATCGATGCGATACGAGCCATCAGGCTCGGTGCCAGCCCCACGGCCGACTCCGTTCTTGGCGCCGCCAGTGTTGAGCGACGCGAAAACCCATGCGCCGCCAATCGGAGTTGTTCCGTCCTCCTTGAAAACGGAGCCTTCGATGGCTCCGCCACCAGCGAGCGTAAAGTCTATGCCCTGCGTCGTGCCGGTCGAATTGACGGTTACCGCCGTCGAGGACGCTTCGCTGTCGGACTCGTCATAGAATTCTTGAGCGAATCCAGCCGCGCGAGCCTCCACTCTGTACTGTCCGGGAGGCAGGCTGTCGATTCTGTAATGTCCTGACACGTCGGCATGGGCGTCTCCACCAAATCCGTTGCCGACCATCTCAGCGTGGACGAACGCTCCAGGGATAGGCGTGCTGCCGTTCGCTTCATAAACGGTGCCCTCAATCGAGCCGCCCTTTTCCAACTTGAAGTCGATGTCCTTCGCGGTCTCACCAGCTTTGACCCTCACCAGCGTAGATGACGCAGATTTGGAGCCAGCGAAGTAGAACTGAGAGGCGTATCCCGGCGCTCGAGCGTCGATCCTGTAATCGCCCGGAGCCAAGCTCTCAATCTTGTAGCGACCCAACGGGCCCGACATTGTGCTGTTTCCGCCTCCACCTTGTGAGGGCTCAGCATGCACGTGCGCGCCTACGATCGGCGTAACGCCATTCGACTGATAGATCGTTCCGGCAATCGCGCCGCCAGCGCCCAGCGAGAAGTTGTGGTTGGGCTTGTTCTGGCCTACCACGACCTCTACCAGAGTGGCTTTGTCCCATTCCGCGACATTGTCAAAGTACTGGGCTGCGAATCCAGGGGCGTTGGCTTCGATACGATATTTCCCAGCAGCCAGGCCGTCGATCCAATAGGATCCGTCGGCTCCGCTCTGGGTGCCATTTCCGCCCGATTCGTTGAACGCGTTAATCTGTGCGCCCGGAATTCCTTGCCCGGTCGCTGCGCTGGTCACGCGACCGGAGATGGACCCGCCGCCAGCCAATGTGAAATCGATGTTGGCAGTCGTTGTGCCGACGTTCACGGTGACGTTCGAAGCCTTGTCCCAGTCGGACGTGTCTTTGTAATACTGGTGAATCAAGCCCTGGTGCGGAGCGGACGCCTGAACTCTGTATCCGCCTGGCGCCAGGCCGGTGATCTTGTATGTTCCATCGGCCCTGGTGCGGCTTCCTCCGCCGCCGCCAGCGCCGTCGTAGCTCTGCGCCCAGACGTCGGCATTGGCGACTGGCACTACTGTGCCTGCCTTGCCAGCCCCGGTCGCGACCTTCACGACTCTACCCGTTATGGCGCCGCCTGCCGCCAGCACGAAGTCGATGTCTGGAGTATCCGTGCCGGAGGTCACAGTCACAGGAGTCGCTTTGTCCCAGATAGACGTTTTGTCGTAGAACTGAGAGGCGAACCCAAGGTGAGGAGCGTGCGCGCCGACTCTGTAATTGCCTGGGGCAAGTCCTTCGATGGTGTATTCACCATTGGAGTCGGTGCGGTTTCCACCGCCGCCTCCGCCGCCGAAGCTGTCAGCAAACACGTCCACGTCGGCCAAAGGCTGATTACTGGAATCAACGATCGTGCCGGAGATCGTGCCGCCGGCCCCCAGTGAGAAGTCGATCTTATCCGTTTCGTTGCCCGATGTGACGATAACAGGCTTCGCCGCGCTCCAGTCGCTGGTCCCGTCATAGAACTGACTGGCAAAGCCCATGTGGCTTGCGTTGACCTCGACCCGGTAGGTGCCGGGGGCGACGTTCATTACGTACTCGCCGCTGGCGTCTGTCTGAGCGAAGCTTCCGCCGCCGCCGTTGAACCCAAAAGCGTTAACGTTCGCATGTTCGATCGGGCTGCCGTCGCTGGATCGGGTCACTTTGCCCTTGATCTTGCCGCCGCCGCCCAGCAGGAAGTCGATTCCCGTGGTTGTTGTGGACGACTTGACGTTGACCTTGGCGGCCTGTCCCCAATCGGTTGTGTTGTCGTAGAACTCGCCTACAAGGCCCTGGTCATGAGAGTGGGCCTGAACTCGGAAGTCTCCAGGAGGCAGTCCACCGATGAAGTAGTAGCCATCTTTGTCGGTCCGCCCGCCGTTCCCTGCTCCGGTGTCATTGTAGCTCTGCGCCCACACATCCGCTCCGGGCACAGGGATCGAGGCTTTGCTGCCGTTCTCTTTCATCACGCGGCCAGATATCGAACCGCCGCTGCCCAGCGAGAAGTCGATTCCGGCAGTCGTGGTTCCTTGCGAGACTGTTACCCGCTTCGCCGCAGACCAGTCATTTGTGTTGTCATAGAACTGATCGGTCAGGCCACGATCTGGAGGCGTATGCACCTGGACGCGATAGTCATCAGCAGGCAAGCCTTTGATCGTGTAATTGCCGGAGCCGTCTGTCCGTGTGCCGTTTCCGCCGCCGCCATCATAGGAGCTGGCGAACACGTCCACGTTGGCCACAGGAGACCCGTCCGAATCTTTGGTGACGGTGCCCGTGATCGCGCCGCCGCCGCCGAGACTGAAGTCAATGTTAGGAGTTGTCGTGCCAGGTGAGACGACGACCTGAGTCGCCTTGTCCCAATCGTTTGTGTTGTCGTAGAACTCGCCCGCCAGGTCCTGTTCATGGGCCTGGGAGAACACACGGTACTTGCCCGCGGCCAGTCCATCGATGGTGTAGTAGCCATCTTTGTCGGTGCGTGTTCCGTGACCGCCACCGCTGAGGACATTGTCGGCCCACACATCGGCGTTCGCAACGGGCGTGCTGGTGGCCTTGCTGCCGTCATCCAGCGTAACTCGGCCGGATAGTGACCCGCCGCCAACCAGAGCGAAATCGATTCCGCCGGTGGTTGATGCGGTCTGGACTGTCACTCGATTGGCTTTGCCCCAATCGGTCTCGTTATCGTAGAACTCGCCCACCAATTTCAGATGTGGCGCATGCACCTGCACACGGTAGTCACCGGCAGCGAGCCCGTCGATCACATATGTGCCGTCTGCGTGAGTTCGAGTGCCGTTGCCGCCTCCCGTGTCGTAACCGTTGGCCCACACGTCGGCGTCATTCACCGGCAGGCCGGTGCTCTGATTGATGACCTTGCCAGAAATCTTTCCGCCTTCGGCCAGCGAGAAGTCTATGTCGGTTGTTGTTGTGCCCTGGGTGACTTTGACACGTTCTGCCTTGTCCCAGTCGCCTGTATTGTTGTAGAACTGATGAACTTTGCCGGGCACGAATACCTGCACGCGGTAATCACCGGCGGGAAGGCCGTCGATTTCGTATGTGCCGTCTTTGCGGGTGCGTGTTCCGTTTCCGCCGCCGCCGTCATAGCGTTCTGCCCAAACATCGGCTCCGGCAACGGGTGTGTCTGCTTTTGAACCGGGGATAACGACCATACCAGAGACGCTGCCGCCTCCGGTCAATGCGAAGTCGATCTCTTTGGTTGACGTCCCGGACGCGACTGTGACTGGCTTGGCTTTGTCCCAGTCGGCGGTGTTTTCGTAGAATCCACCCGAAAGGCCCTTGCCCTGGACGTGGACTCCCACGCGGTAATCGCCGGCGGTCAGGCCGGTGATCTCGTAAGTTCCGTCAGAACGGCTGCGAGTGCCATTTCCGCCGCCCGGCCCGTCGAAGCTGTGCGCCCACACGTCCACTCCCGAGACAGGCGAGCCATCTGAAGACTTGGTTATAATGCCTTCGATGGAGCCGCCCTGCGACAGGTTGAAGTTGATCTGCTTTGTGGATGTTCCAGTCTTGACCTCGACCTTTTCGGCTTTGTCCCAATCGGACGTTCCGTTATAGAACTCGAAGGTCAGTCCCTGGTTTCCAGCGAACACCGCCACGCGGTAATCGCCAGGCGCCAGGCCGTCGATCGCGTATGAGCCATCGGGACGCGTGCGGGTGCCGTTTCCGCCACCGCCATTGTAGCTCTCGGCCCATACATCGGCGCCGCTAACCGGGCTTCCGGCTGATTTGCCGTCGCCACCGATAAGCACTTTGCCCGTGATGGAGCCGCCGCCCGCCAACTCAAAGTTGATCGCCGGAGTCGTGCTGCTGTTGGTTACCGTGACGCGGGTTGCGGTGTCCCACGTTGTTGCGTTGTTATAGATCTCACCGGCCAGATTTCCGTGGGGGACGAATACCATGACACGGTAGTCGCCGCCAGTCAGGCCATTCAGCGTGTACTCGCCGTTTTGGTCAGTGCGCGCACCGCTTCCGCCGCCGCCAATGTCGAAGCTCTCTGCCCAGACATCTGCGCCCCGCACCGCCTTGCCTGTGCCTTCAACTGTGACCTTGCCAGTGATGGCGCCGCCAGTGGCGAGTGAGAAATCGATATCCGGGGTTGTGCCGTCTTTGGTGACATTGACCGGAGTTGCGAGGTCCCAGTCGGCAGTGTCGTTATAAAACTCTCTGGCGAGGCTGATGTCATCAGGGACCCACGTCTCGACGCGGTAAGAACCGGGGCGCAGGCCGCGAATTTCATATGTGCCATCGTCTCGCGTGTTCGTGCCGCCGCCAAAATCGCCTGTGTTGTAGCTGCTGGCATGAACGAAAACTCTGCCGACGGGATTTCCGACGCTGTCGGTCACCGTGCCGGATATGGTTCCGCCTGAACTCAACGCGAAGTTGATACCAGCAGTTGTAGATGCGCTGGTGACATCGACGAGGTCGGCCAGATGCCATTCTGTCTGATTGTCGTAGAACTGGTGCGCCAGGCCGAGATCGGGGGCGTGAACGCCAACGCGATACTTGCCGGCTGGCAGTGAGTCGATTACAAACTTGCCGTCAGGGCCGGTCATGGAGCCGTTGCCGCCGCCGCCTTGCTCTCGCTCCGCAAAGACATGCACGCCCTCAAGAGGCGTGGATGTGGCTTTGCCATTGGCTGAAACTATAGTGCCGGAGATTGAACCGCCTCCCGCCAGGGAGAAGTTAATTCCGATTGTGCTGGTGCCTGAAACCAGTGTCACAGGGTCAGCTTTTTCCCAGTCAGGTGTGTCGTTGTAGAATTCGCCGGCCAGACTCTGATCGCCGGCCTGAGCGAAGACACGATAATCACCAGCGGCCAAACCGCCAATGCTGTAGGTGCCGTCAGATGCGGTCCGGGTTCCGCCATGACCACCGCCGGGTGTGAAGCTCTCGGCGAACACGTCGGCGTCGGCGACAGGGGCGCCGCTGCCGTCTTTGAGAACCACGCCGGATATTGCGCTTCCGCCGGCCAGCGCGAAGTTGATGCCCGTAGTAGATGTGCCGTTGGTGACGATCACCTTCTGGGCTTTGTCCCAGTCTGAAGTGTTGTTGTAGAACTCGAAAACGAGGCCCTGTCCTCGGGCCTCAACTGCCACACGGTAGCCGCCCGCCTGCAGGCCAAGAATCTCGAATGTGCCGTCGGCGGCTGTGGTCGTTCCACTGCCGACACCGCCGTCGTAAGCCTCGGCCCACACGTCAGCGTTGACGACTGGAGAGCCGTCTGACTCTTTGGTTACTTTGCCTTCGACGGAGCCACCGGATACCAGCGACGCGTTGATGCTCGTGGTGGTCGCTCCGGCGGACACTGTGACCGCCGTGGCATCCTTGGGCACCGATTTGCCGTCATAGAACTGAATCGGGAAGCCGACAAGCGAGCCGTCGAACTTGACCCGGTACTTGCCAGCGGTGAGATTTGCGATCAGGTATGTGCCGTCGCCGGCTGTGGCAGCGCTGCCAGCCGCCGCTCCTGAGTCGAAATCGTTAACGAAAACGGCCACCCCTGAAATGGGGCCGCCGCCGGATTGGGTCACTGTGCCTGAGATTGCTCCGGGAGACTCGGCGCTCGCCGTTCCCATCGCAGCAAAAAACGCCAGCATCGCGATTATCGGCATCGCCGCCAACAATCCTTTGCGAAGCAGATTGCGTTGGAATTTCCCTTCTACGATTGTCCGATGCACGGTTGCAACCTCCTGCCTCGGTGACTCAATCTCGCGCATGAAACTGGTTTCATGGCGCTGTTTTTTTCTGATTGATCAAACTACAAAAATGGCTCGACGCAGGGCTTTACACCCTCCGCGATACCACCGCTCAGATTAATTTCCTCTATTGACAATACACAGCCAATTGGAAAATTGTCAACGCCTGGAATTATCTTTTCCGCCACACTCCACAGCTAATTAGCATGGTACTTTCGGGCAAAATCAAACCTGACAGAGGCCATCATCTCTTGAGGTCTCTCTTGCTCGACAAAACATCATAGTTCGCAATTTCCAATCATATAATTCATCAACTCTTATCGAGAAATTGTTCCTGGACCCAGCCTTCGTAACCTCTATCGAACCTGACAAACCACCAAACGGCCCCTGTTGCGTTCCTTGGGCCGTCGGTAGCGATTCCAGGCGTCCCGCTAAGTACCCGATTGAAATAGCTTGGATGGTCTATTTCTGGGCTATTAAGTCCTGGTTCGCTGTATACTTTCGTATTCGCATTTGTAACTACGTTTTCGTCTTGATTAAATTTAACCCGTTCCTTTGCTGTTATAAACACGGTCCCGGTTTTGGGTGCGCTTGCTAAGATTTTCGAGGCTCCCACAGGGGTCCCTGTCCACACCTCAAAACTGACGCTAAAACCTTCTGCAGTCGACACGCGATGATCCCATGTAACAGTCGTTGTGCTTCCCGGATTCAAGACCCGCGTTTGTGGTTCTTTATACTCCGCCAATTTCGTTCCATTGACATCTTCCAGAACCGCTCTCACGAAATAACTCTGGGCGGCCGTTCCGTTGTTGGCTACTGCCACTTCCATCGTTAACGAGTCATCCACGAACTTCGTCTGGTCGCTGGACGGAGAGAAGCTCACAATCTCCGCTGATGGCACCGGAGTGTGGGCGGGCGTCGGAATGGGCGGCGGTGTTTCTATCGGCGCCGGTATTCCGGTTGATATCGGCGTTAGGGTCGGCAATGGCGTCGCTGTGGCCACCGGCGATGGCACGGGTGAGATCGTGGGCGTAGGCGTCACTGTCGGCGCTGGCGCCATGGTTGGGACTGGCGGGGAGGCTGGCACAGGCGTCGCTGTCGCCTGAGCCACAGCGGTCTTCGTAGGAGATGGCGTGGCGCTGCTTGTTGGCGTTGGAGTGGGCGGCACAGGCGTGGGTGTTGATCGAGGCGTTCCTGTAACGGTCGGAGTTGGCGTAGGCGTGGTCGTTGGCACGGGGGTAACCGTCGGTTCTGATACTGGAGTCGGAGTGATCGTCGCAGACGCCACGACTGGCTCAGGAGTCGGAGTGAATGCCACCGCGACAGTCGGTGTCGGAATCGCCACCGTCGGATTTGCCGTAAACGTGGCCGTCACAATCGTGGTCGGGGATGGGGGCAAAATCGCGATCGCGGTCGCCGTAGGCCCCAACCCTATAGGGGTCACAATGGGCGTCAGAGTCGCTACTGGTGTCGCCCTCGCCGCAGGCTTAGCCGTGGGGTTAACGACTGTCGCAGACGCTCGAATGTCCGTGGTTGCAACTGGGACGACCGTAGAGGTGATCGCAGCCAGCGTAGGGATCTCCGGCGTTGATGTCCTGATCGCGTCAACCGTTTCGGATGGGCCGTCGTCCGTGCCATCGCAGGCGGCGGCGAACACAAAAAAAACCGCCAGGACACTGAGAAACACTGCTTGTTTTGACGCCATAACAAAATTGTGCCGCTTCCCAAGAGAACAAGTCAATGCCGAATAGAGCCTGTGATACACTTGCTCGCTGAACGGCGCTCGATATATCAATGTCGAATTGAAGTGAGAGCTAATGCGCGTTCAATAAGCATTACAATAAAGTCAACAACCTGTACTAGTTTCAAACAATTATTGACGCATGTTTAGTCACATGCATAAGGAGTTTTCGGTTGTCCAAGATATTCGATATTGCCGACGAATACGTCAACAAAATCGCAGCGCTCAGTCCACTGACTGCAACGCATCTAGGGATCCCCGGTCAAGACGATAAAATGACCGATTATTCGCCAACAGGCAACGAGGCATCTGCCGATCTAGACAGGCAAACGCTTTCAGAATTGGAGAGCGCCGAACCCGAAAGCGAACAGGACCGTATCGCCCGTGAAGCCATGATGGAGGAGATTCGCCTGAGTCTGGACATTCACGACGCCGGCGAAAGCCTCCGGCGGTTGAGTGTCATCCACAGCCCCATCCACAGCATTCGAATGATTTTCGACCTGATGCCCCGCGAAACCGAGGAGCACTGGAGCAATATCGCGGCCCGGCTCAACCTCGTGTCCCAGGGCCTGGAGAGTTTTCGGCATACCCTGGATGAAGGAATCTTCCAAGGCAAAGTTGTCAGCAAACGTCAGGCTGTCGAAACCGCGGGCCAGTGCCTAGTGTGGAACGGAAGCGCGGAAGGTCAAACCTCCTTCTTCGAAGGTCTGCTGGATATCTACGACGAAGCTGGCATCGGGTCCGACGCCCAGCGCAGGCAAATCGAGAGCGGCGCTCAGGCGGCCAATCGCGCGATGGATGAGATGGCGGCCTATCTGAGAGAGACCTATACTCCCCACGCCGCTGAAAAGAACGCCGTGGGGCCAGAGCGGTATGCTCTGGCGTCCCGAACTTTTAACGGAGTTGACCTGGACCTGAGCGAGACCTACCGCTGGGGCTGGGAACAACTCCATTGGGTCAACGAAGAGATGAGCAAGACCGCCGAACGCATTCTGCCGGGAGGGAGCGTCGAAGAAGCAGAAAACCTGCTGGAGACAGACCCAGGTCGCTCGATTGAGGGCGAGGAGGCGTTCAAGGAATGGATGCAGGACCTCCAGGACCGCACCATCGACGAACTGAACGGGACTCATTTCGACATCGCAAAGCCTGTGAAAAAAATCGAGGCGTTGATCGCGCCTCCGGGCGGCGCGCTGGCGATGTACTACACGCCACCTTCGGAAGATTTCAGCCGACCGGGCCGGACATGGTACCCAACTGGCGGCAAAACGGTCTTTCCAATCTGGGGTGAAGTGTCCATCGCCTACCATGAGGGAGTCCCTGGGCACCACTTCCAGTTGGCAACCACGACGCATCTGTCCTCTCAGTTATCGCGATACCAGCGTCTATTGGGCGGAACCTCCGGTTATGTCGAAGGCTGGGCTCTGTACGCCGAGCGGCTCATGGCCGAGTTGGGCTATCTGGAGAATCCCGACTATTACCTGGGAATGCTGAGGGCGCAGGCCCTTCGCAGTGTCAGAGTGATCATCGACATTGGAATGCATCTGGAACTCCAGATTCCTTCAGATGAGAGCTTCCACCCCGGCGAGACCTGGACGCCGGAGCTGGGGCAGGAGTTCATAAACCTGAACAGACACGGATTCCCCGTGGCGTTCATGGCGAGCGAGATCAGCCGATACCTGGGACTGCCGGGACAGGCCATCAGCTACAAGGTCGGCGAACGGGCATGGCGAGATGCGCGCGAGGAGGTCAAAGATCGTCAGGGAGCAGAGTTTGACCTGAAAGACTTCCACACTCGCGCCCTGAGCCTTGGCCCGATGGGGTTGGCCCAGATGCGGCGAGAGTTAACCCGTTTGTAAGTGTCGAAACCCGTTTTAGATTGCCAACTCAAAGGTACGAATAATGCTTGTTGACGTTCATACCCATCTTCCGACTCACGACGCTCCAGTCCAGGAATCCGACATAATATACAACACCACGATGCGTCCCAATCACCGCATTCGGATGACCAACAGTGTCGACAACTACATCCAAGACATGGATCCGGTGGACCGTTGCTTCATCTTCGGGATCGCGCCGAGGCCGCCCGAAATCAACGGCTCGCCGGAGCAGATCACTCCATTACCGGAGCGCAACATCAACGACACCGCCGCGATGGTGGCGCAACGGCATCCTGACAAAGTGATCGGCTTCATGTCCGTGCATCCTGACGCGCCGGACGCAATGGATGAATTGGAGCGATGCGTTCACGATCTGGGCTTGCGAGGCATGAAGCTTGGGCCCAATTACCAGAATTTTGACCCGGTGGGAGAAAACGCCAGGCGAGTGTACGCGTATGCCCAGCAGAATGGCCTTCCCATAGTGTTCCATCAGGGCACTTCGCCAGTCCGCGACGCTCCGCTGAGGTACGCCCACCCGCTGGCGATGGACGAAATCGCGATGATGTACCCTGACCTCAAGATCGTCATGGCCCACCTAGGCCATCCGTGGCACGCCGACACCATAGCCGTCGTGCGAAAGCACCCCAACGTGTTCACCGACTGCTCTGCCCAGTTCTACAGGCCCTGGTCTCAATACAACGGATTTCGGCTGGCCTACGAATGGGACATCACGGACAAGATTCTATTCGCTTCTGATTGGCCCGTCACGACGCCCGCTGAAACCATCGCAGGTCTCAAGGATTTCAACGGGTTCGCCAGAGAGCATCATTTGCCTGAAGTGCCCCAGGAAGTTTTCGACGGAATCCTGAATCGAGACGCGCTGGCCCTGTTGGGCTTGGAATGAGGTAGCCGATTTCAGGGCGCACTTGTCTCGGTTCAGAGACGTCGGTAATCCTGCTGGTTCATGTTAGGATACGATCCACACATTATTGATTCGCAGCCCCATCGTCAGGAGCAATTCCCTATGGAAAAACGCACCCTCGGACGCACCGGCCACGAAAGCACGGTGGTCACATTCGGAACCGCAGGCATTGGCCGTGTGACCCAGGATGTCGCCGACAAGGCCATTCAGCTTGTGCTAGATCACGGAGTCAACCACATCGACATCGCGCCCAGCTATGGCGAAGCGATGGAACGCATGGCGCCGTGGATGCCTGACATCCGTGATCGGGTGTTCCTCGGATCAAAGACTCGTTTCCGCACGAGGGATGAGGCGTGGGCGGACATCGAGAGCATCATGAAGCGCCTGAACGTCGATTCGTTCGACCTGTTACAGCTTCACGGCGTCATAGACATGGATGCCCTCGATCAGGTGACCGCCCCTGGGGGCGCGTTGGAAGCGTTGGTCGAGATGCGCGAGCAGGGCCTGACAAAGTGGCTGGGCATCACGGGTCACGGGCCTTTCGCGCCCAGCACGCACCTTGAGGGGCTTCAGAGGTTCGACTTCGACACGATCATGTTCCCACTTAACGCGGCGATGTTCAAAAACGCTGATTATCGGCGCGATGCCGAGGCATTGCTGGCCGAGGCCAACTCTCGAAATCTCGGTATCCAGACCATCAAGATGATTGCCCGTGGCGGTTGGGGAGACGGAGAGCGCGACGCCGCAACGTGGTATGACCCTCATCGCGATCAGGAGCCTATCGACCGCGCTCTTTGGTGGGTCCTGTCGCAGCAGATGCACACGGCTCCAAGCGCCGGAGATGTCGACATACTGCCAAAGGTGCTGGATGCCGCCGAGCGGTTCAGCCCTCTGAGCGCCGAAAAACAGGAAGCCGTGATCGACTCTCAGCATCCGCCCCTGCCCCATCCGGAGTTGGCGATTCCTGCGTGAAGTCTTGGGTGAATTTAGATAACTCCTGCGTTCCGAAGCTCGGAAAGCTCGGATTCATCCAAGCCGAGTATGGAGGACAGGATTTCGTCGGAGTGTTCACCCAAACGAGGCGGAACTTTGAGTTCGACCTGGTTTGATTCGATCTTGATGGGACAGCCGATAAGCTTGTAGTCGCCTCGCGCCGGGTCCTTGGTATCGACGATCATCTCCCGCGCCTTCAAATGAGGGTCATTGAACACCTCGACGGTGTCCTGGACCGCGCCAACCGGAATTCCGACATCGGCCAGTTGTTGCATGACCTCGTGCTTCGTCATGCTCATCGTCCAGGTCTTGACGATCTCCTCGACCTCTTCAGTATGTTGCATTCTCGCATCCAGGGTATCAAAACGCTCGTCGCCGATCAGGTCCGCCCTGCCCGCCAACGCGAGAATCGTGTCCCACGAGTCACCCGCCAGCACCATCGCCACATAGTCATTGGGGCCGCCAGGCTTGCATGGATAGATGAATGGGGGGCCACCCCACACACGATTGCCTTTGCGATCCACAGGTTGGTCGGTGTTCAGCGTGTCGATCATCCGAATACGCATCAGATTGACGATGCCGTCCTGCATGGACACCTCGACCCGCTGAGCTTCTGAAGTGTTGTCTCGCTGGCGGATAGCGGCCATCATGCCAATGGCCGCGTGAAGGCCGGTGCCCGAGTCTCCGACGCCCGGCGCGACGAATTGCGGTTCGTTGTCGGCCTCGCCGTTGGCGCTCATTGCCCCGCTCATCGCCTGGGCGATATGCTCGAAGCTCTTGATGTGGGCGTTGGGGCCATACGTCCCGTAGCCCTTGATTGTGCAGAAGATGATCCTGTCGTTCACCTGCTTCAGGACTTCGTATCCCAGATCGAATCTGTCCATCTGGCCGGGGGCGTAGTTCTCCACAACGATGTCGGCCAACTTGACCATCCGCAGGAATACATCTCTCCCCTTCTCGGACTTGAGATCGAGGGTCAGGCTGCGCTTGTTGGCGTTAAAGACCAGGAAGTAATGACTGTCGATTTCCGGGTCGATGGCCCTCTCCCGGCGCGTGCGGTCGCCAACTCCCGGCTGTTCGATCTTGATCACGTCGGCGCCCATCCAGGCCAGGAGTTGGGTGCAAGACGGGCCAGCCTGCACCTGGGTGAGATCGAGAATTCTGATACCGTCCAGTGGGCTTGCCATTCGGGTTCCTCCGTGGGGGGCTTCAAACATTTTGAGTGAGAACTGCAAGGGCACGCCGCCGATTGGCAAGCGTGCCCTTGTTGGTTATCAAAGCCGTCATTTCATTGGGTTACGAGAGATTACCTCCCGAACAATTCTGCGATCCGCGCTCCGACAATCTTGTCCTGCCCCTCGTTGAGGCCGAAACCGTGCAGGACGATGTTGCTTTCGCCTTCACGCACGCGAGTCCAGACAGGCGGGTCGCCGGCCTTGAGCTTGTCAACGATATCCTGAGCGGACATTCCTGCTACAGACTCATCCACCTCAATCTCGACGCCGAAGGGCTGATGGCCGATGATATTGTCCAGCATCACGGCATTCAAACCCGGAATGCCCTGAAGCGGAGCCAGCATATTTTGAGACTGACTTTCCACTGCCGCCAGTCGTTCCTCGTGGTTCATCGTAAACCATCGCTTTACCGCGGCCACAACACCGATCATCTCCTGCCTGTCGACCTTCTGGGGACGACCAACGCCTCGAATCCGCCTGCCCTCATATCCCACGAAGGACTGGTACCCGATATCGCGGATCATCTCCGAAGTTCCCAGCGCCAGACCCGTAGATTGGGACGCGCCCATGTACTTGGCGGCGATGCACTGGAAGTCGGCGCCCATGCGAACGTACTTACCAAAGTTCTCCAGTGGGTAAATCTGACCCGCGGCGTCCACCGTGACCTTTACGCCTTTAGCGTGGGCGATCTCGATGGTGTCTTCCAGGGGCAGGCAGTTGGGATCGATATCCTGTTCGACTGCATAGTAATGCACAGCCACGGTGTTGGGGCCGATGGCGTTTTCCAGGTCCTCGCGGGTGGTCTTCTCTTCAGAACCGAACTCCACAAGCTTGGCTCCCGCCAGCTCCAGGCATCGGTCGTACCAGTACCGTTGGCGTGTCTGAATGAGGATTTCGTTTTTCATGCCCGTGGTATCTGGAAGCTGTTGAATTCTGTCGTCGTCATCTCCGGCCATAAGCGCTGCGGTCGCCAAAGTGAGGGCCGACCCCGCGCCTGATGTCACGTAGGCCGCTTCGACGTTCGCCATATCGGCAATTGCCTGGCCTGCCTTTTCTTCCAACTCCATCAGAGGGATGTAGGACACGTCTGCCTGCGCCATCGCCTCTTTGACCTCGGGAGCCGGCGTGGAGCCGCCCAGCATCGTAACGCTGCCGATAGCGTTGATGATGGGTTTCGCGCCCAGCTCTTTGTAAATATCGCCCCAGTTC
>JASLRP010000607.1 GCA_030743915.1 SAR202 cluster bacterium
CGTGTCGACATCGCTGGGTAAGAAAAAAGCGAAAGGCAAAAACAGGACTATTCCCAGCCCCACAGCCACCAGCAAATAGATCGCCATATGGCCGACCAACCTCAGGATGTGCTCGCCAGCTAACTCAAAAGTCCTGGACAGCGATGCCGTCGCTCTGGCGCCTTCGACGATAACAACCGGCCCCGCCATCGCAGGGACGATGTATGCGCCCAACATCAGAGTAAAAGCCACAATCAACGAGATCGGCGTAATTCCCATCACGCCCATTAATAGCAAACCGATCGCTGTAATCGCCGCCACGATTGCTGCCAGAATTGCCATGGAGATAAGTCTCCATGCCAGCCGCCTGTAGCAATCGACTATCGTCACCGAATCGGTGACGTAGTGCTGGCCTACTGCGTATATAGTCGCTCCGAATATCGATACGAGAGCGAACAGAATGATAAGGTTCAAAATTATGTATATTGCCAGATTTTCTATCGGCGTCAACAGCGCTGCGATCGCCGGGACCTGGACGACTGCCGCCAGGCCGAGGAATTTTCGGAAGTGGCGCCCGTAAATTACGAATGTCTCGTTGAGTATGTCTCCGAGACCTCGTTCGGGGAGCGTTGACTCCACGTCGTCCAAGGCGGACCCCATTTCGTTAAATCCGTTACACTCGTCGTCGCTTCGGAGGTCTGCAACCGTTGTGGGGTATCGGCGTGACGTCCCTGATGGTCGTTACCAGTATCCCGGCGGCCTGAATGGCGCGGATGGCAGCTTCACGACCCGATCCGGGACCTCTGACGAATACTTCCACCTGTCTCAGGCCGTTGTCCATGCCCTTACGAGCAGCGTCTTCAGCGGCGCGCTGAGCCGCGAATGCGGTGGACTTGCGGGAGCCGGTGAATCCGACCGTGCCGGAACTGC
Organism: SAR202 cluster bacterium; assembly: GCA_030743915.1. GTDB lineage: Bacteria > Chloroflexota > Dehalococcoidia > Lucifugimonadales > UBA1123 > UBA1123. The sequence goes on from JASLRP010000607.1 coordinate 910, forward strand.
CCCATGCAACCGTGTTGCCCTGTGGGTCGGTCAGGGTGATTATCGTGTTGTTGAACGTGGACTGGATGTATGCCCTTCCCACGGGAACCGACTTGCGCTCTCTGCGCCTGGAACGTGGTCTTCGTGCCATCTAGTTAATTTCCTTTAGCTTACTTTCGGGTGACAGACCGGCCTCGACCGGCCACAGCCACTCGCCTGCCCCGCTTGGTTCGGGAATTGGTCTTGGTCCTCTGGCCTCGAACGGGCAAACCTCTGCGGTGTCTCAAGCCTCGATAGGCTCCGATGTCGATCAATCGACGGATGTTGCCGTTGACCTCGCGCCGCAGGTCTCCTTCGACCACCTTCTGGCGGTCGATAATCTCGCGAATTCGAGTCAGGTCGCTTTCGCTGAGATCGCGCACTCGCGGGTTGTCAATAATGCCCGCAGTCTCCACGACATCTTTGGCCTGCGTGGGGCCGATACCGAAGATGCTTCTCAGCGCGATTTCGACGCGCTTGTTGTCTGGAATGTTGACTCCAGAGACTATCGCCATGTTTCCCCCTCGGCCTGTGGGCCGGTTATCCTTGCCGTTGTTTGTGCCTGGGGTTCTCGCAAATGATGAGCACCTTTCGGTTACGCCTGATGACCTTGCACTTGGCGCACCGCTTCTTCACAGATGCAGATACTTTCATTTTCTCACTCCGTAACAGTCGATCTCTCCCGTTGGTGATCCCTCACTAACGAGAGCGCGACCAGTCGACGCGGGTCCTCCCACGTTCTGGCCTGTTGATATTTGAGTTATGTCAGTCTGTCAGACTATCGGAAACGATAAGTGATCCTGCCCCTGGTCAGGTCATAAGGAGAAAGCTCCACGAGGACCCGATCCCCAGGCAGGACGCGAATGAAATTCAACTTCAGCTTTCCAGAAACATAGGCCAACACATCGTGTCCGTTGGCCAACTCAACTCTGAAACTGGCGTTGGGTAGAGATTCGGTAACCTTGCCTTCTACCTCAATCGCTTCTTTCTGTTTTGCTTTTTGTTTCGCCATAAGGCTCCTTCCGTGTCTGAGTCGGTCGGCTGCTGCTAAGCGGTCAACGCCATTCTGGTAGTAACCGTTGGACCATCCTCGGTGATTACAATTGTGTCTTCAAAGTGAGCAGACAGTGTACCGTCAGCGGTTGCCACTGTCCAGCCGTCCTCTAATTGTTTGGTTTCCCAGCCGCCGATATTGAGCATCGGTTCAATCGCCAGCGCCATTCCCTTGCGGATCAACGGGCCCCTGCCCGGCTGGCCGTAATTGGGAACCTGGGGTTCTTCATGCATCTCAAATCCGATGCCGTGCCCCACATACTGGCGAACGACTCCATAGCCGAGACCTTCAGCATATGTCTGGACCGCAGAAGAGATGTCGCCTATTCTCGCGCCATCCTTGATCTTGGCGATTCCTCTATCCAGCGATTCGCGGGTTGCATCCATGAGCTTACGAGCCTCGTCACTGACTTTGCCGACTCCCAAAGTGAAAGCGCTGTCTGCGTGCAGTCCGTGATAGATGGCTCCGACGTCGATGCTGATAATGTCGCCTTCTTTAAGTTTGCGCTTTCCAGGAATCCCGTGGACGATCTCATCGTTGATCGACGCGCAGATCGTTGCTGGGAAGGGCACGATAGCGCCGGCCTGATATCCCTTGAAAGAAGGAATTGCATCGCGTTGGCGAATCTCCTCTTCGGCGATGGCGTCCAGGTCGCGGGTTGAAACGCCAGGAACGATGGCCTCAACTAGTTTGGCCTTGGCGTTGGCCACAATCTGACCGGCCTCAAGCATCAGCTTGATTTCGCGCCTGGATTTTATTGTAATGCCCATTTGCGGAGCCATCGAATCGTCTATTTCCTGCCCTGAAAAGCCTGAACAGGCTCTTTCGATACCCTGGTTTGAGTTATGTCTTTGGATAATCTGAAAGCAATATTCGCTTACATTTGAAGCGATCGCGCGTTAACGTCTGCAATATATCCTCAGATTAGTTTTCTTAAACTGGCGGGTGGCAACAAGTTAGCCGCCAATCGCAGCGTTCATAGCCTTGCCGACGTCCCCCACATCCTGCTCTCCGTCCACTTCTCGCAGGATGCCAGCCTGTCGATAGTAGTCCACAACCGGCTCGGTCTCCTGGTTGTAAACCTGGATTCGTGTGGTGACCACATCGGCCTTGTCGTCGTCCCGTTGGTACAACTCTCCACCGCAATTATCGCACTTGCCCTCCGTCTTCGAAGGCGAGAAGTGGATGTGGTAAGGAGTCTGGCAATCTCGGCAAATCTGTCTGCCGGTCAGCCGTCGAATCAGCTCATCCTCTGACACTTTGATGAAAATCACTCTGTCAACGCCGCCCAGAGCTTTCATCTCGGCGTCCAGAGCTTCGGCCTGGGCATGAGTTCTGGGGAATCCGTCCAGAACGAATCCGGCAGAGTGGGCCGGGTTGCTGATCCAGTCCATCACCATCTTGATTGTCACTTCATCAGGAACATATGCGCCCCGCTCCATATAAGAACGGGCCAAACGTCCCAACTCCGTGTCTCGTCGCTGGTTGTCCCTGAAAAGATCGCCTGATGAAACAGCATCAACTCCAAGATTGCTGGCTATGCTAGTTGCCTGGGTCCCTTTTCCTGAGCCTGGCGGCCCCATCAGGATTACTCTCAAGTAAATTTCCTCTATCTTGGCTTAGGCTAGCGTATGAAGCCTTCGTAATTTCTCATGAGCAACTGGGACTCAAGCTGGCGCATGGTATCCAGCGCCACTCCGACCATGATCAAGAGACTGGTGCTGCTGAGGGTCAACGCTCGAACATCGGTCGCCTGTGTGACGAAGTAGGGGATGATCGCGATGATCCCAAGGAACAAAGCGCCTGCCCAGGTGATTCGAATGACCACTCTGT
>JASLRP010000608.1 GCA_030743915.1 SAR202 cluster bacterium
ATTGCGGCTGCTTTTTCCGCGAATGTGTTGACCAGTTCTGCCGTGCGTGTTGCGGCAACATCAGTTGGGTCCTCAGGTTTTGCCAGCAAAGGCGACACGCCCTCGTCCTGAGGATCTGTGTCTTTTACCGAAGAACCCAGACCTTCGCCTCTCAGCACCAGGACGAAACGATAGCTCTCGACATGGTGAACTTCCACGGCCACATCGGACGACAATTGGACGGTGTCCAGCTTATTCACCAGAGGGATGCTCTCTTCGGATCCAATCCTGTCAGCCCTGCGGCTGGTGATGTTCCCATCGGAATCCAAGGTGCAAAAATTGGCGCGGGCCGCTATAGCGTCAGGACCCATCTGGACATCAATACCCAGAGTTTCGCACGCTCCTCTTCCAACCAGAAACTCTAGCGGATCATAGCCGAACAGAGCCAAGTGTCCAGGCCCGCTGCCCGGCGTGATCCCTGGCGCGACCGGGGTGGTCACGCCGGCCTCGCTCAGTTGAGCCATGCGGTCAAGATTGGGTAGAGATGCTGTTTCAAGCTCCGTTTTTCCAGTCTTGGGATCAGGCAGGCCGCCAAGACCATCCACAACGAGCATCACGATCTTTGAGTCGGTTTTCTTACGGATATTCTTCAGGTAGGGTGACTCAATCAATGCTCAGCGCTTCCTTGTGATTAACCCGGTCGATGTGAAACAGAAGACCTCAGGCATCGCGAATTGCGGCGACTCCAGGCAGTTCCCGTCCTTCCAAGTACTCCAGTGACGCTCCTCCGCCGGTTGATACGTGCGACATCTCCCCGTCCAATCCGAGAGAGTGCACCACATCCGCCGTCGATCCACCGCCGATAATTGAAGCGCCGTCTGCGTCAGCAATCGCTCGCGCTACACTGGAGCTTCCTCTAGAGAAGGGTTCCCATTCGAAGACGCCCATGGGGCCATTCCAGAATATCGTGTTCGACCTTCCGAGCTCGTCCCCATAACGTTGCGCCGTCGTTTCGCCGATATCCATTATTCGCCATGATTCGCAGATATCAGCCCCGTCAACGGTCTTGAAGGATGCGCCTTCCTCGAACCGATCTCCGATGACCACGTCCGAGGGTAACACGAGATTGAATCCCCGCTCTTCACTCATCTGTATCACGTTTCGGGCATGTTCAAGATCAGCGTCTTCACCGGCCGAAGCTCCGACGTCCATACCCTGAGCCGCCAGAAACGCCGCCGCCATCCCGCCACCTATCAGAAAGCTGTCAACTTTGTCTGCAAGATGTTCGATGATCCCGATCTTGTCAGAAACTTTGGCTCCGCCCAGGACGACGCTGAAAGGACGCGCCGGATTCTCCAAAGCCTTGCCCAGCATTTCGAGTTCCTTCTTCATCAGCTCCCCAACAGCCGAATTCAAGTATCGCGTAACGCCATGAGTTGAAGCGTGGGCGCGATGCGCCGTGCCGAACGCGTCATTCACGTAGGCATCTGCCAGCGAGGCGAGTTGGCCGGCGAATTCGGGATCGTTGCTCTCTTCGCCTTTGTGAAATCTCAGGTTCTCCAGCATGATTATGCTGTCCTGCGGCGCCGACGATACAAACTCGGAGACCTGTGTCCCTACACAGTCCCTGGCCAGCAAAACCTGGCGCTCCAGGATTTCTTCCAATCTGGCGGCCACAGGTTTCATACCCAACTCTTCCACAACCTGTCCTTTTGGCCGACCCAAATGGGAACACAGGACGATCTTGGCATTGCGCGACATCAACAGACGCAACGTTGGGACCGATGCCCGAATTCTGGAGTCATCGGAGATATCGGTGGTCCCTGGCCGGAACGGCACATTGTAATCAACTCGGACCAGCACGGTTTTGCGTTCAACATCCAGATCAGATATGGACTGTTTAGTCGGCAACAGTTGACTCCATCATCAGCGCAAAAAAATCGCTCAAGAGGGCACTCCCCTCAGAAGCCAGACCTGCAGAATCCAGCGCGGCGAGCGCGGATGACCGTTCGGCATCCAGAACGCCACGGGCTGCATCCGTGCCGCCCAATTCTTTGACCAACGCCGACAATCCCGGCAGGTCGTCTGGCTCCAACACCCTCTTGAAGTAGTAATCTCCCAACTTTCGTCGGCCGGTAGCGTCTGAGTTCTCGAACGCCAAGACCACCGGCAAAGATTTCTTTTTGTTCATCAGATCTTCGTCTGCCCTCTGGGAAAGAGAGCCAACTGCATCCAACTGACGCAATTCCGTGTTGATAAGGAGGGCGGCGCCCATGTGTGTGCCGAAACGTTCCAATGCGCCAATACGCTCGGAGTTCGCGCCAGCGATCAGCGCTCCCAAGGCTGCGGCGCAACCGTACAGAGCGCCCGCCTTGTCTGAGGCCATTTTGAGGTAGGAGCTTGACGTCATGTCGACGCGTTCTTGGGCCTGAAGGTCTATGAACCTGCCTTCGCAGGCCAGCAGGCTCGCCTCATCGAGCAACTGCACTGCCTTGAAGGCCGTTTCAGGGCTGACTCCACGATCGAGCAATCGAAACAGCGATAGTCGAGCCATTGCGTGCATGCCGTCACCGGTGTTAATGGCCTGGGCAGGCCCCCACACCCACCAGACAGCATCTCTATCGCCCCGTTTGGGTTTGCCGCCCTGGACATCATCATGAATTTCGCAGAACTTATCGACTAGTTCCACGGCAGCGGCGGCGGGGATGACGACATCTGGTTCGCATCCGTTGGCCATCGCGCTGGCTGTGCCCAGAACGCCGTGACTCCGCTGGGCAGGGGTTGACAGAGGTGTCGGAGTTTCATCCCAACCCATGTGATAGACCATCATGTCGTAAAGCGGCAGATCACGAGTGTCCAAAAGGTCTTTGAGTTCCGAGTCCACCATCTGGGCGAAGTCATCAAACTTTGTCGTGGTCGTCAATAAAGTCTTCCTGTGAATTTGATCGCGGAGTTCATTCTGTTGCGAATTTAGCGCCGGATAAGGCGATTCGAAATCCGGACCAGCGAACGCCTAATTGGGCCAGATTCCAATAACAGCCTACACCATTCGCGGTAGAATCTCGATGCCTAGGGCCAATTCAATCGCTTCTTGCGCAACGCCGCCCTGTCTCAATATTCGTGGAATTTCGCCGGTCGCGTCAATCACGG
>JASLRP010000609.1 GCA_030743915.1 SAR202 cluster bacterium
GTAGCGCATATCACAACCTGTCTTGTGATGGCGGGCGGGAGGTCTGACTAGATCAATGACCTCTCCTCAATCACCGCTTGATCGACCGCACCAAAATGCTCAACACCCGGGTTGCCCGCAGTCGAATCCCAGGCGTTGGGCTACGGCATTAATATTCGGCGTCGGAGTTGCAACGGCGATTTTCCTGTGAATCTCTGATTTTCACGTAAACCCAATCTTCGCCTCCCTACTCTACGGTCTGGGCATCGTTGCGGGGGCGTTCCTGCTCTCCTGGGCGGCAGAGGTAGCCCAGATGAACATATCCGGTCACGTTTGCTCTCGCGTTGCTCGCCCTGATACCATTTTGGCCAAGTACGCCGTCGAGACCGTACTTGCCGGCAGGCGAGAGGGTCCTACGACTCCGTGACCGCCGAGTTCACCGATTAGATAGGCGCCTCGCAGCAAATGACACGGGGGCGAACCGCCTCCTCATCGGGCTTGGCTGGTCGCTGGTCATCCTCACCAATTGGCTCAAGCGGTCGTGCTGGTGGTCTTCGATCGGCAACGGGTTTTACACCTATTCATTGCTGGCCGGGGCCAGGACCGATCTTGACGTGAACCCGACGTTGCGATTCCGCTGATAGAGGCGGGAAGGTCGGTTCTCGCCTCTATCAGAAACCGCCAGTTGATGTTGGCCTTGCCTCAGAGACAGAGTTCAGGCAAGGCCGAGTTGGAGATGTAATCTGTCAAGTCGCGGAGAATGAGAAAATCGATTTTATCATCGTTGGTTATCGAGGTCTAGGCATCATGGGCAGAGTATTGCTGAGAAGCGTAAGCCAAGGAGTGGTGCGTGCCGCACTACGCCCGGCGGTGATTGCGAGGAAATCCGCTAGTCGCCATCGAGCGGCCGCTGAAACTCGTTCCATTTGCAGTGCACTGGATACCTGGGATATTTCCGCGAGGAGCGCTTGATGCCGATTGCCCTTTTATGGCTCCAGCTTGCCGGAGTCACAGTCATAATTGTCACTGCTTCCCACTTTCTAGCGAAATCCGCAGACATCATCTCATACAAGACCGGCCTGGGCCAGTCGCTCATTGGAGTTGTGCTCCTTGCGACCGCGACATCGCTCCCCGAATTGGGCACCGGCGTCAGCTCGGTGACATTCTTTGACGCTCCCGACCTCGCCGCGGGTGACGCATTTGGAAGCAATCTCCTCAATCTCATGATCATCGGCCTGTTGGATCTCATTTCGCGGAAGGATCCCATTTTGACGATGGTCAACCCGACCGCCATCCTAGTGGGCGCTCTGGGAATCGGGCTCATCGCCATAGCCGTGAGCGGAATCGTGATTCATGACATCACCACAACTACTTCAACGTGGCCCATAAGCCCTGTCTCGGTTGTCTTAATCATGGCGTTCGCGTTCGCCGTGTTCATGATTTACCGATTTGAGCAGGCGCAAGACGATACCGAGATCGGGGCGAATCTCGAGTACGATCAGGCCAGCGCAACGGGCGCAACGGTGATGTTTCTGGCGTCTGCGGGTGTTATCTTAGGTTCCGCGATTTGGCTGGCGCAAACCGGGGACAACATTGCAGAGGAGATGGGTTGGGAAGCAAGCTTTGTTGGCACTCAATTCCTGGCGCTTAGCACTTCGTTGCCGGAATTAGCCACGGCAGTTGCCGCATTGCGACTAAATGCTCCAACTCTCGCAATATCCAACGTGCTCGGAAGCAATCTGTTCAACATGGGTTTCGTCCTTTTTGTTGACGATGCGGCGTTCACTGACGGCGTTTTGTGGAGTAATATTTCCCAGATTCATATACTAACTGCAATCATTGCGATCATTATGACGACGGTGGTGATTGTTTCGTTGATTGACCGATATCGAACGAGGCCCAGCAAATTCTGGACGTTCGAAGCAGTCGTGTTGATCGGACTGTATGTGGTGGCAAGTATATTAGTGTTCAAACTGGGCTAATGGACTCCAATGATCCTGGTTTTCCCCACTACGCTTGAATTCCGATTGCGTTTCTTTAAGAAATCGGATTTGTCTGCCTAGAACCAGAACGATGTCGGCCTGTGAGCGCTGAGAATTAGAGCGGGAATGCTGCCCAGAGGAGGGGCGACTCTGATTATGGTAAGTATTGGGGGCATAGAGCAGGAACCGATCGGGATTTCGATTATCATGATTATCGTAGTGCAGTCCTGGCGCCTGTGATTCTCTCCAGGGCGTTTAAGACCGGGGTTTCAGGTGTGCGTTCGGGGCAGGCTACCCAGGTAGAGGTATGAATAACTCGTACGAGGTGGTAGTCTCGCCTGTCGGCCCGGCGCTGTTAGAAGACGCATTCTCTCGGTAGATGGACGAGCTGCATTTCGGGCACATGAGGATCGGGGGTTGGCTCGGTGGCCAAACTTCCCACGAGTTCGAGTAAAACGACCGACTGGTGAGCTTCACCATTTCTAATGGGGGACCGAGACACTTCAAAATCATCGTACGATCTCATACCGAGAACGTCGAGCAATTGGTTCTCGATTCGTTGACCGGGGAGTTGGCTGATCTGCGGGGGACCTTCAACGAAAGGGCCTCTGACCCGTCTTCTGAGCAGATTCTACGATTATTGAGTCGAGACCTGCGCGATGGTTTCCATCGAACCGATTGTGACGAGCAAAGCGAGAACTCTCCTGAGAGGGCGGTAAGCTCCGTCCAGCAAGTTCCGTCGAACATTCGCGTTAGGTAAAATCCAGATTTCCGACCTGATACCGATTCCCAAGGAGATCCAGTGAAGTTCATCAAGTTTTTGGACTCTGAACCCGAACAGCCGCGCATCAACCATGTTGTGCGGCCGTTCCAGAGGTTTACAGCTCAGGAAGCGTCAGCGGGAATCGTACTGCTGGCCTGCGCCATCGCGGCGTTGATATGGGCCAACTCTCCGTGGTCCCATAATTACTACGAACTTTGGGAAACCCATATCAAAATCGGATTCGCGGACTATGCGATGGACGAACCTCTGCACTTTTGGATCAACGATGCGCTCATGGCAGTGTTCTTCTTCGTCGTAGGACTGGAAATCAAGCGGGAGGTGCTGGTGGGAGAACTTGCCAGCCCTAGACAGGCTGCTCTGCCCATCATGGCGGCGGTTGGTGGAATGGCAATTCCGGCGGTGGTGTACATGGCGCTGAACGCGGGAGGACCGGGTTCCACCGGATGGGGAATTCCGATGGCCACAGACATCGCCTTCTCACTGGGCGTCCTGGCGCTGTTGGGCAGTCGTATCCCCATTACCCTGAAGGTATTCCTGACGGCCTTCGCCATCGTTGACGACATAGGGGCCGTGGCGGTAATAGCTGTGTTCTATACCGACGAAGTGGTTTGGGCAAACGTGGGCGCTGCTGTTGGTCTGCTAGGAGTTCTGGCCGCCATCAATTGGCTTGGCGTCCGCCATGCCATGGTGTACGCCATCTTAGGAGCCGGAGTATGGTTTTCGTTCCTAACCTCGGGCATCCACGCCACTGTAGCCGGCATCCTGATAGCTGCAACAATACCCAGCACCGTTCGAATAAACCCAAGGGAATTCATCGAACACGGCAGAGCAATGCTGGATCAATTTGAACAGGGCGTAGAACGTAACGACCCCGAGCACACGACGATCGGCCAGAGAGCCGCCGTTGAAGAGTTGGAGAGGGCATGCATGGACGTGGAGTCGCCACTACAGCAGTTGGAGCATGACATGCACCCCTGGGTGGCATTCGGAGTAATGCCTCTGTTCGCGCTGGCCAACGCAGGTGTGGCACTGGACGCCGGGCTGCTGAACGACTTGTCAGGACGTGTATCGTTGGGAGTCTTGGCGGGCCTTATTATCGGCAAACAGGTGGGCATATTCACATTCGCGTGGCTAGCGATCCGGATCGGATTCGCCTCCATGCCCCAGAGTGTTAGCTGGAGGCAAATATATGGGCTCTCCTGGCTGGGTGGAATCGGATTCACGATGTCCATTTTCATAACCGGGTTGGCCCTAGAGGGAGAACAGTTGGTCTCAGAGTCGAAGCTGGCCATTCTGGTGGCGTCATTGATATGCGGTGCCATAGGTTGGTGGATTCTCCGGATCCCGAACCGCCCAACCCGTCACACAGGAATCGAATAGCAAACTCTGCTTGCCCACAAATCCCAAGTACCTGATAATCTTTGGACACGGGTTTAAGTCTGACATAATACACTTTGTGCATGTTATGAACGGTATTTCAGGCCCTCGGTGCCGTATCGTCTCACGGTTCCAAGCACGATTTCAAATGGGCCAACTTTCGGGCGAATATTCGTGTCGCTGTCAATCACGTCGATTCCATTGCCACAGCCCGTTCACAAATCGCCCAACGGACACACAGATATTTGTGCGCCTCTGAGTACTCGCCCTGTTCCATGGCTATGAATCCCAAGTTGCCGAGCGAATCGGCGATGCCCCACCTGTCTTCCAACTCTCCAAAAATCGTCAGGCTCTCCTCAAGAAGATTCCGCGCCCCTGCATGGTCGCCGTGGTGCGCTGTTATGATTCCCAAGTTGCAAAGCGATGTGGCGATGCCTGATTTGACCCCTAACTCTCTATATATCGCCAGGCACTCCACATAAAACGGATGCGCCCCTGCATAGTCGCCCTGTTTTGCGGCGATGAGTCCCAGGTTGTTGAGCGAACCGGCGATGCGTCTCTTCCCCCAACTCCCTCCTGATGGCCAGGCTTTCCTCATACAGCGCCCAGGCCGCCGAGTAGTCGCCCTGTGACAGCGCCATGTTTCCCAGGCCGTTTAAGGCATTGGCTCGCGTCGCCGTTCCCTCTAATCCACTCGGCAGCGCCAGCGCACCGGCCAACCGCTCTCGCCCCTCGCTCAGATACCCTCGGGTCAACCAGAACGGCCACAGCGCGCCTCCCAACCGCAATCCTGTCTCCCCATCTCCACTCTCTGCCGACCAACTTAATGCCGCTCGCACATTGTCGTGTTCCTGTTCCAGTCGCTCCAGCCACGATACCTGCTGCGGTCCTCTCAATTCTGGCTCCGCCTCCTCTGCCAGCGCGACGAAACAGGCGGCGTGCCGACGTTGGGTCTCCTCAGACTCCCCGCGCTCCACCAGGCGCTCCCATCCATACTCCCGCAGCGTCTCCAGCAGACCGTACCGTGCTGACCCTCCCGCGCCGTCCACCACTACCATCAGCGACTTGTCCACCAGACTGGACACCAGGTCCAGTATCTCGTATTCTTCCACCCCTTCACCCGCCCACGCCGATTCCACCGCCTCCAGCGTGAACCCGCCCGCGAACACCGAGAGCCGATTGAACAACGCCTGCTCCGGCTCGCTCAACAGATCGTATCCCCACTCCACCGCCGCGCGCAGTGTCTGCTGCCGGGGCAACACCGTCCGCGCTCCTCCCGTCAACAGCCTGAACCTATCCTCCAGCCGCTCGGCTATCTGTTCTACCGAAAGCACCCTCACCCGAGCGGCGGTCAACTCTATCGCGAGCGGAATCCCCTCCAGACGCTGGCATATCTGCGCCACCACAGGGGCAGTCTGGTTTGTAATCGTGAATGTGGGCTCTGCTGCGATTGCCCGCTCGACGAACAGCTTGACCGACTCATATTCCATCAAGCGCTCGGTGGTCTGGGCCTGGTCTGGGCCTGGAGCCGACAGAGGCGACACTCGCCAAACATTCTCACCCGCAACGCCCAGAGATTCCCGACTGGTCGCCAACACCTGCAACTCGGGGCAGGCCGCCAGCAGTGTATTCACAAGCTTGGCGCAGGCCCCCACAAGGTGCTCGCAATTGTCCAGCGCCAACAGCATCTTCTTGGCCTGGAGGGAACGGGACAGGGTGGCAATCAACGGCTGACCCGGCTCCTCGCGTATCCCCAGCGTCGTCGCCACCGTCTGCGCCACCAAGATCGGGTCAGCCACGGGGGCAAGCTCCACAAACCACACGCCGTCCGGGTACTCGTCCAGCGCCATAGATGCCACCTGGAGGGAAAGCCTGGTCTTGCCACAGCCGCCCGCCCCCGCAAGCGTCACCAGCCGGGCTGTGGAGAGCAGGTCCCTCACTTCTTTGATCTGCTGTTCCCGACCGATGAAGCTGGTCAGCCGACTCGGCAGGTTATTGGGGTGAGTGGCGGGACTGGCCGCGGACGAGAGCGGCGCCTGTAATAGCGCATAATCCAAGCCGTCGGGCGACTTGCCTTCCTCGAACTGCCTGCCCACGAACGCTCCAGGCGCTGAGCTAAAGTCTTTCCCCTCAAGGACAGTGAGAACATCGGCGGCGCTTTCCGGTCTCTCTGACGGGTCTTTGGACAGCAGCCTGAGTATCAACTCTTCAAGCGGTTTCGGACAGTCTGAACGGCGCCGTGTGGGCGCTTCAGGAGGCGCGTTGATGTGTTGCCCCATGATTGTAATGTGGTCACCTCCAACAAATGGAGGACGCCCGCATACCATCTCGTAGAGCATTGCTCCCAGAGAGTATAGGTCGGCCTGAGGGGTCACTTCTCCGCCCGTGGCCTGCTCCGGGGGCATGTAGGAGACAGTGCCCACCATGATGCCCTCGGTGGTGAGTCGGGAGAGGTCCGTGGACACCGCCAGACCGAAGTCGCCGATCTTGGCAACTCCGTCCTCCGTGAGCCACACATTGCCCGGTTTGAGGTCACGATGGATGATTTCACTGGAATGCGCAAACTCCAGACCTCGGCATGTTTGGATGGCTATGGAGATAGCCTGTTCAAGAGGAAGTTTCCCACCTTCGGTATTTTCCAGTATCGCCTGAACGTCGCCTCCCCCCATGAGTTCGGTGACTATGAAAGGCTCGCCCTCGTGCTCACCGAGGTCGAACACCGTGACGATATGAGGATGAGAGCCGAGACGACCCATCGTCTGAGCCTCGCGGGAGATGCGGGCGCGGGACGTGTCGTCCAGGCCATGTGTCTTGATCAGGGCAAAGGCCACGTCCCTATCCAGCAACGTGTCCCGAGCGAGATAGACCATCTTCTGACCACCTTCGCGCAGGAAACTCTTCACCTGGTAACGTCCGTTGGCGAAGGATGACGGGATGGCGCCAGGCGACACAGCGGGAACAATAGTGGCAGGCGCAGGATCGTTCGATTGCGACACACCAAGCGCACTCTCGGCGA
>JASLRP010000610.1 GCA_030743915.1 SAR202 cluster bacterium
TCAGGAAAACAGGAAGTGGGCGAACTGTGTGGGCATTTTCGAAGAGCCGCTATGGCCCATGTTCAACCCCAACAAGGTTGCAGTCTGGGACCAGAGGCCCATCGCGAACGGTAACCTCTACGGCATCAACGAGCTCAGGTCTGTCAAACTGAAGTAAATACCGTTTGATAGAGTAACAGCCATTAAGTGGCGCCCCCGGTGGTAAGTTTTCCGCTTATCATGGGGGGCGCTTTTTATTGTCTATATTGTTGAGGTATTTGGCATTGATCTGGCATTGCGCGCTCGCCTATGATGTAGTAATCTCTCCACAGCCAATCCATGACCAGTGATATGGCGTATATTAAACATCAAAACATGGAGCAGGATTCGGTAAGGGAGGCATCTGACCCATGCAGAAGTTCATTGTCAGGCGGTTTTTCTTCGCCATATTTGCGCTGGTTGGAGCGACGCTGATAACCTTCGCGCTATCCAGAATGGCAGGAGATCCCAGGTTTCTGTATGCCCAGGAGGGCGGATACGGCATCACCCAGGAGCGGTGGGACTCTCTTGGTGTTGAGTTAGGGCTGGATAAGCCGATTATCTGGCAATACGCAGTCTGGCTCGGCAACATCGTCAAAGGCAACTGGCAAGAAAGCCTGCTCGACCGCAAAGATGTCCTCGGCAAGATTAAGGATCGGCTTCCCCCAACGCTGAAAGTTGGGTTGGCATCTTACATCTTCGCCTCCGTAATCGGCATCCCTTTCGGGGTGCTATCGGCAGTAAAACGCGGTTCATTTTGGGACTACATAGCCCGCGGATTCGCGTTATTCGGCCAGGCCCTCCCAGTCTTCTGGCTGGGAATCATGCTCATACTGATATTCTCAGTACAGTTAAGGTGGTTGCCTACCGGCACTCTCGGTGAAGGGTTCTTCTCATGGAAGCACTACGTCATGCCGACCGTCACCCTTGGCTGGATTGCCTCTGCCACCTACCTGCGGCTCACCCGGTCCTCCATGCTCGAGGTACTGGATTCCGAGTACGTCAAGCTCGCCAGGGCCAAGGGCGTGTCCAACAACGGTGTCATCTGGAAGCATGCCTTCCGAAATGCCCTGATCGCGCCGCTGACATTCTCCAGCCTGCTATTGACCGGATTCATCACAGGCGCGGTGGTCACAGAAACCATATTCTCGATACCAGGCCTTGGCAGGCTTGCATTTGAGGCAATTAACAATAACGACTTCCCAATCATGGTAGGGACCGTGTTGGTGTTCACCGGCATGTACGTAGCGTTCAACTTCGTGACTGACCTGCTGTACGCATACATCGACCCAAGAATTCGGTACGCATAGAGGGAATAATATGGCACAAGCAGACCTAACAGAAGACCTGTCGAGACAGATCGCTTCCGAACGAAATATCATCGGGCAAGCCTGGTACATAATCAGGCGTTGGCCGATCATACCCATGGCAATTCTTGTGATATTGATCTTCACCGGCATCTTCGCCAACTTCCTGGCGCCTCACAGCCCTATCATCGCCCGTCCGGATGACCGCAATCTGCCGCCTGTCTGGTACGACCCCATCGTCTTGAACGTCAAGCCGCTGGGAGACCCGTTAGCATTCCCTGTGCCTGTCAACACCGGCATTAAGGATGCCGGAACAGAGTATGGCTTGACGCTTACGGGCAACGAGACCGAGGAAGAAGTTATCGCGGCGTTCGACGAAATAGGCTTCCTGGCCAAGACCAAATACCCGACTTGGAACCACATCCTCGGTGGAGACCACATCGGGCGCGACCTGCTAAGCCGCATCATTCACGGCGCTCGAGTTTCGTTGACCGTCACGGCAATATCGCTCACCAGCGGTTTGCTCGTCGGAGTGTCGATGGGATTGGTCGCCGGCTATTTTGGCGGACTCCTCGATGAAGCCATTATGCGTATCACAGACGTGTGGCTTGGCTTGCCTTTCATCCTCATCGCTATCGTGGTGGTCATCTCGTTGGGTCAGACGATGGCGATTCTGCTGGGATTGTTGGCATTGTTATCATGGACGCCATTCGTCAGGAATGTCCGAGGCGAGGTCCTCACCCTCAAAGAGAGGGATTACGTGGCCCTTGCCAAGGTCGTCGGAGCTTCGACATTCAGAATCCTGATCTGGCACATCCTGCCGGGCGTCATCAACACCGTGATCGTCATAGCAACCTTGCGTGTTGGACAGCTGATTCTGACAGAGGCGATTCTCAGCTTCCTCGGCGCCGGCATCCCGCCCCCCACGCCGGCTTGGGGCGCAATGGTCAACGACGGCCGAGCCTTCATCAACGACGCGTGGTGGGTTTCGTTCTTCCCTGGAGTGTGCATCTTCCTGGTCGTCATGTCACTGAACTTCTTCGGCGACTGGTTGAGGGACAGACTGGATCCACGACTGAGACAGTTGAACTAGTCGGAAAGGCACAGACGCAAGAATTGGAGAGAAGGGCAGGTTTCGACCTGCCCTTCTCATTGACCCAAGAATCCAGGCGAGGTATATTAGTCCCGCCACTCCAAATAGCGCGAGGCTTCAGTGCCATAGCAATACGATTCCAATCTTAGAAGATCGAGGTTAGAAAAATGGTGACAACAGTGACCGTAGGTAGAGCATCCAAGAGCTTTCTGCTTTACGCGCCGATACTGCTGACGATCCTTGCTCTAACCGCAGTGGCTTGCGGAGTAAAATCGGGCGATCGCGCGCCGGCAAGACCCGGCGGCGAGTCCACAGAATTTCACCGCTCTCCAGTGACTGCGTTCGAGCAGTTCCGTGTCGATCTCGAAAAGACAGGCACTGGCTGCACCGCGGACCCTGCTGATATTACCGTTTCATCGGGACAGCGCGTTCGGTTAGCCATTCAGTTAGCCGCCGAAACCGCCGGCGCCGCTACCAGAACTCAAGTAACCTATTTAATCTCTGGGCTGGAGATCAGTTCCGCTGGCGGAGCATTCCCGGTAGGTGCCACTACATTTGACCTGACTCTGGATTCAGGAACACGCAATAGTTATGACTTCAACGCCGCAAACGCAGGATCATTTGACATCTTGTGCGACGGCGCCAAAGCAGGAACGTTCACCGTGAATCCAGCATAACCTCCAGACACGGCAGATTAAGGCCGAAACGCAAGCGAGAAAACGACGGGGCGCGCCCAACATCATGGGTCGCCCCGTATTTGTTTCACCTTGCGGCATGTGTACGCTTACACCCCGCCTGTCGAGGTAGCTGGCAGTCCGCTGGCGCCTTTCAGAGCCATCCTCTTCTCTCGCATAGCAAGGCCCCATTCTCGGCCCACAAAATCCCCGCCATCGTCTTGAAGTAACCGCTCACGGCCAAACCGTTCACAGGCCATCCTTCATGGCTCTTTTGCAAGAACAAATATCGCAAATAAAAATAGGGCCAAGCTTGATCGCTCGGCCCTATTATGACTATCGCCAGTATCGCGCGAGGTTGTGTTAGTACAGGTGGCAGACCACTCTGTGATCAGGAGTTGGCTGAGTCTCCACCGGAGAGTTATCCTCACACGGCTCGAAACGTGAAGGGCAACGAGGGTGGAAATGGCAGCCCACAGGCGGGTTCACCGGCGAGGGCACCTCGCCCGTCAGAATGATCTCCTCGCGCTCGATGTCAGGGTGCGACGGGAGAGCCGCAGACATCAACGCTCGTGTGTAAGGATGGCGCGGATTGTCGAACAACTCCTCCGTAGGCGCTTCCTCGACGATCCGACCCAGGTACATCACACCGACCTTGTCGCACATATAACGCACGGTAGCCAGGTGGTGCGCGATGAGCAGGTATGTCAACCCGTGCTCGTCTTGAAGGTCTTCAAGCAGATTCATTATCTGCGCGCGAATCGAAACGTCCAGGGCAGAAACAGGCTCGTCCAGAACGATGAGCTTGGGGTTCAACGCCAATGCTCTAGCGACACCGATTCTCTGCCGCTGGCCGCCGCTGAACTCGTGAGGGAACAGGTTTGACTGGTATCTCTGTAGCCCTACCTCTTCCAGCAGGTCACCAACCCTGTCTGCGATGTCGCCCTTGGTCAACGTGCTGTTGACCTCAAGCGGCTCCCCTATAATGCTGCCGACCCTCATCCGAGGATTCAGGGACGCCCACGGGTCCTGGAAGACCGCCTGGACGCTACTCTTGTAATTGCGAACAAGGTCCCTGTCCATCGTCAGAGCATCGTTTCCTTGGAAATTGAAAGAGCCTTCAGTCGGATCTTCCAGCCGCAGAATCATCTTTGCCGTGGTCGTCTTTCCGCAACCAGACTCACCCACAAGGCCGTAAGTCTCACCTTCTTTTATCTCGAAGTTGATCCCGTCCACAGCCTTGAGAAACGTCTTGTTGCGCCCGAACAATCCACTGCCTACCTGAAAGTGTTTTTTCAGTCCATCTACGGTCAGCAGAGATTCGCCGGTTCCATTAGTTCCGTTTTCCGTCGTCATCAATTACCTCGCTGGTCAACTACGATTCCGTAGCGATCGCCTCTTTTTCTCTCAGCCAGCAAGCTGCAATCTGGCCTTCATCCACTGTGAACGTGTCTGGGTACGCCTCATGACATTTGTCGTGGGTGTACCGGCATCGGTCTGCAAACGCGCATCCCTGAGGCAGATTCCACAACGCAGGCGGCTGGCCGGGAATCGAATAAAGCCTCTCCTCCTTGACCTCCAACTTCGGCACCGACTGAATCAGAGCCTCGGTGTACGGATGAGACGGATTATTGAATATCTGTCTCACATCGCCCTGTTCTACAACACGGCCAGCGTACATAACCGCAACTCGGTCGCACATCTTTGCGACGATTCCAAAGTCGTGGGTGATGAAGATAATACCGACGCCGGTCAGTTCCTGCAATTCACGAAGCAGCCGCAGATACTGGGCCTGAATCGTTGCATCCAAGGATGTCGTCGGCTCGTCTGCTATTAGAACAGCCGGGTCGCAGGATATTCCGATTGCGCCCACAACACGCTGTCTCATGCCGCCCGATAGCTGGTGAGGGAAGTCCTTCATCCTGATCTCTGGAGCAGGAATCCTGACCTTTCGCAGCATGTCTATGACTTCGGTTTGGAGACCTTCGCCGGACATGTCTTTATGGATTCTCAGGGCCTCGCCAACCTGGTCTTCAATGTCGAACACTGGGTTCAGCGCAGTCATCGGGTCCTGCAGCACCATGCCGATGCGAGAGCCTCTGATGTTCTCCATCTCGCCGTCGTCCAACTGAAGGATGTCCTCACCCTCCAGAAGAACCTTCCCGCCCACGATGTGCCCAGGGGGGGACGGGACCAAACGCATCACCGAAAGCGCCGTCACAGACTTGCCGGAGCCGGACTCTCCCACAACGCCCAGCGTCTCGCCACGCTTGATTTGGAAGCTCACCCCATCCACGGCCTTGACGACACCCCAACGGGTCACGAAATACGTGCGCAGGTCTTGCACATCCAGGACCACTTCGCCGATTCTATCCGTGCTTTCCATCTTTCGAACTCTCCTTCCCGAGAATCCTCGGCGTTGCTTCCACAACACCCAAGACGCACCATCACGGCACGTTCTGATACAGGCAACCAACCTTAGCGAACGCGATGGCACTTTACAGGTTAATTTTCACGCCCAAATATAGCCAATATGGACTCAAAACGCAAGCCTATTGACAGACAGTTATCCCATCAATGTCAGCAAACTGCTAAGAATCTCCAAATCTTCCCGACCAAACGCCCCCGTACACGGGCAGGCGCGTCCAGGTTCGCCGGTCACGACTCACTGGGGGCCGGGGAAAAAATCTGCACCCTGCATTATCATATCCTGCTGTTTCAAAATCAGCCCCCTGACCCTGGGAACATAATCGTTCGCCCAACGTGGGTCTGACCGCACAGCCTCACGAGCCTTTTCAAAATGGGCATAATTCTCATAAGCCCAAATGTGGACCACCCTGTTCAACGGGCCTACGTCCGTATGATACCAGCCGGCCAACTTGACCCCGTGGTCCTCCCGAATCTTCAACGCGACCTCTCGCACCGCCGCCATGTATTGCGGCACCGACCCTGGCTGAAAATCGTAAATCCGCATATCGTAGATCATTTCGCGTTCCTCCTCTGGTAACAAGTCACTGCCTTACGCCTGCGCCGAACGTTAACACCGGGCCATACGCCAGTCAACGAGATGCGCCCGCCCATGAAATTGACGCCCTTCCCATGCGACAATAAACTCTCGGACCAACAACCTGAGCGTCAGATGAATAGGTGAGCGAGATGAAAGCCCTGGTCTATCATGGCAACAAGGACCTGAGACTTGAAGAAGTCCCCGAACCCGACACGCAACCAGGCCACGTTAAGCTGGCCGTCGATTACTGCGGCATCTGCGCCACAGACATCGAGGAATACCTGTACGGTCCAGTATTCATATTCGGAGAGGCTCCGAATCCGGTCACCGGCAAGATGATGCCCATGATCACCGGACACGAAATCGTCGGCACAGTCACGCAGATCGGTGAAGGTGTGTCCGAGGTATCAACTGGCGACCGCGTGGCCCTTAACGGTGTTCTGACCTGCGAGGAGTGCTACTGGTGCAGATCGGGAGAAACCACCCAGTGTCCGGACATGGCCGCCGTCGGTTTCGCCATTGATGGAGGACTGGCCGAACGGATAGTCTGGAGAGCAGACAGACTGGTCAGACTCCCCGATGAGGTTGACAGCTAGGAAGCCGCCCTG
>JASLRP010000611.1 GCA_030743915.1 SAR202 cluster bacterium
AGAAAGTGGCGCGTTTTACCGCCGACAACACCCCTACGCTGACGCCGACGATGACGGCGAATATCCATGCGCCCATTGCCAGCTTAAGGGTCGTCCAGATGTGGGTGCGGATTATAATACTCACTGGCATCCGGGTGCCTATCGACTGGCCCATGTCGAAATGCGAAATATTCCAAACCCACAGTAAGTACTGCTCAGGCAACGACTTGTCCAACCCCAGTTCCGCCCGAATCAGCTGAAGATATTCTTCGGTGACATCAACCTGAGTGTCGCCCAGGTACAGGTCTATCGGATCGGGGCCAAGCCTGGTCATGATGAATATGATTACAGTAGCCCCGATGACGGAGATGAACATCGAGAATAATCGTCTGACCAAAAATCGCGTCATAGCGTCACCAGGAACCTCATCATCGGAGTTGGGCTCGGAGTTGTGGCATCATCCACAAGCTTTCATTCAATTGCATCGCAAGGCGCCTGTCAAGCCACTCTGCGATGCAATTGCAGAGGAGAGCGGTTCGCCCGCTCTCCTCTGCAGATTAAGCTTATTACTCTACGGGAACGATGTGTTGCGGGCGGCCCCAGAAGCCTGCGGCGGTGGAACGCGAGTTCCAAGACTTCACCGTCTTCGGGTTGGCCGCAACTCCACGAGGCGGCTGGACCATGCCGCTGTAAAGCTGCCAGTAGTAGTAGTAGTCGACCATGTCAAGGTGGAGGTCCTCGCGCTTGGCCTTTTGCCTTTCGCCATTGATCTCCATGTACATGTAGTCCAGGAACCTGTTCTCGAAAGAGCAGCCCCAGGCTGGTCGGCTGAACGTGCTGTCCGCAGAGGGAGGAGGCCAGTCAAATGGATAGTTGGCCGTCTCGACGCTGCAGTTCTTTACCACGGGCCACGGCTGGGTGCGGTCCCTCATTCGTGGAACGACCACCGCGCCATACTCCTCGGTGAGCAGCGTGACTTTAACGCCAAGCTCTTCCCAGCCCGCAGCGACGGCGTCTGCCTGCTCCAGGCACACGGCGCCCGTCTCGCAATTGTACTTGTTCATCTTGATCTCGAACCTAATGCCATCCGATCCCTTGGGGTATCCTGCCAGATCCAGTAGGCGATTGGCTTCATTAAGATCGGTCGGAATTTCCCACGGCCACTCGTGGTTCGGCTCAGCGGCATTGGCGTACTCTTGGTACTCTATCCAGTCTGTGCCAGGGCCGAGAACATCTGATGCTTGTGTCGTGCTCTTCCCGGTGTACTTCTCGTGGGATGCCTTGACCATGGCCGCGGTGACTGTGCGTTCAGGCCTCCAGCCGGGGAACTTCGGACCCATCAGTTCCTGGTAGATGGGGGTGCCCAGACCTGCTTGAAGCACGTCCACAATTCCCTGACGGTCGATGGCGTGGGAGAGTCCCCAGCGCACCAGACGCGCCTGTTCCATGTCGGACATTCCAGCGGGGTTGTCGGTGTCAGTGTATGGGCACTTGTCTCCCCACGGGCAACCGATCCACGCATGGTCCTCTTCGTACACGGGTGACAGCCAAGGCTCTATCGCTTCGTTGGTCTTGGCGTTAAGGTCGGTCCAGAGGTTGCCCGGCCAGATGGCGCTCAACGTCATCGTGTCTTTGTCGGACATCGTCTGCAGGAAGACGAGACCCTTACTCTCAAGTTCCCTGAACTTACCAAAGTCGATATTTCCGAGGTCGATCTCGCCGGTCTGCATCATCGCCATACGGCTCGTTGTATCAGGAACCTGAACGACGACGAACGTGCCGATATGAGGAGGATCTGCCCAGTGGTCGGGGACTGCGTGGATGGTGCCCCGGTCCTCAGGCTTCCATTCGCCGACGGTCCACGGGCCGGAGCCCACAGGCACGAAGTCGGTCTCTTCACCCTTCTGTTCGAAGGCCTTCTTGCTGTAGAGCGTGACGGAGGTGTCGTTGATGTCGAACTCGCTGATCGGGATGCCCCAGAAGATATCTGTTATCATCGGGCACTTCACAGTGTAGGTATCAACTGCGTTACATTCAGCGAAGGTGGCTCCCAATTGGGCGCCGATCGCAGCGCCGAGGCTGGGGTTGACCACAGCGTTCTGCTGGTTCATGTCCCAGGCAACGTCTTCGGCTGTTATGAAACCAAAGTCCTCTCCGGCGAATGCGGCAGGGGTATTGACCTTGAGGTCATCGCGAATCTCCAACGTAAGCTCGTTCCCTGCTTCGTTGACGCTCCACGACTTGGCTGCCCACGGCGCTAGCGGATCCACGCCGTCGTGGACCAGAAGGTGGTCGGTGAAGCTCAGGTCACCACCCACGCCTCCACCGTACAACCACGCGCCAACGTTACCGGTTGACGGGTTGACCTCGCGAACGCCCATCGTGAGGGTTATGTTACTAGCCTGCGAAGACGGAGCGGGCGCAGGCGCGGGCGCTGCGGGCACCGCAGTTGCCACCGGCGCGGGGGCCGGAGCCGGAGCCGGAGCAGGCGCCGCTGGCGTCGTGTCTTCCTCGTCGTCCGCGCTGCTACAAGCAACGCCCAATAGGGCTATTGCTCCGAACAGCAGGACGTACCATTTTCCAAAGCTTTTCAGCCGTTTCATTAAGTTCCCCTTTCGATTTCTTCGTCGTCATCCCTTCTTGATGACAACACTCCCAGCCTACGATCTAGATTGTGACTCTCGCTCTTCCTAGAATACTTGGCCGTATTGAGAGCCCTGGGCAGTATGTTTCAGGCGCCATCCGATGTCATGGCGGACAACGCGCCAAAGCATGACCCGTATCATACTGATGTGGCACAGAATGTCAACCCCTTGAGCCGAGGTATATTGCCATCCAATGGTCATGTATTGAGCTTGCGCCGACTGCGAGCCAAGCATGATCAGGCGGCCATCAACCCAAGGGAGGCCGTGCTTGACCATAGATTTGGTCATGCTACACTTCCACTATCACCGGAGGGAGTCACTCATATGGCCAGCAATCGAATGCGCCGGAGGATCGAACGCCTTCTAGACCAGGCTGATGCCGCCGCAGACCAACACGACTGGGAATCCGTTCGCAGGTTGGCCAATGATGTTCTGTTGATTGACGACGCAAACGAGGACGCGATAGCGTTTGTCAGGTTGGCCGACAGCGGCTCATCGTCCGCAAATGACAACGAATCCCCAGGCCACAATCCGGGCGCTGCCACATCCACATCGAACGCAACAACGTCAGATTTCGTGCCTGAATCCTTCTCAGATGGTCGTTATCAGGCGCAATTATTCCTGGGCGAGGGCGGCAAGAAGATGGTCTATCTCGCTCAGGACACCCTGCTCGATAGAGATGTTGCCTTCGCGCTCATCAAGACCGATGGGCTGGACGCAATCTCCCGCACCCGCATATCCCGTGAGGCACAGGCGATGGGAAGGCTCGGTTCACATCCTCACATCGTCACGGTCTTCGACCTGGGGGACCACGAGAGCCAACCCTTCATGGTCACAGAACTCATGGGTGGTGGTGACGTTGAGGGTGTCCTGGAAGACGCAGAGGGTGGAAAGCTCTCCCTCGAACAGGCTATCTCCATTGCCATTGAGACCTGCCGAGGTCTGGAGTTCGCCCACTCCCGAGGCATCATCCATCGTGACCTCAAACCAGGAAACGTCTGGCTCACTGCTGATGGGGTCGCCAAGATAGGTGACTTCGGTCTGGCCGTGGCTATGGACCGCTCCCGTCTGACCGCTGAGGGCATGATGGTCGGAACAGTCTTCTACATGCCGCCTGAACAGGCGATGGGAGGCGAGGTGACGCCCAAGGCAGACCTGTACTCGCTGGGAGCGATGCTCTATGAAATGGTCTGCGGTCGCCCTCCGTTCCTTGGAGACGACAACATCGCCATTATCGGACAGCACATCAATACTCCGCCAGTGGCCCCGACGTGGCATCGTTCCGACTGTCCTCGACCTCTCGAAGCCCTTATCATGCGTCTGCTATCGAAGGCCCCGTCGGAGCGTCCAGGCTCCGCATCCGACGTTCTGGCCGCTCTGGAGTCCGTCGATCTGTTACCAGGGGTAGGTTTGGATTTAGAACCCACCCGCGAGACCAACGTCCTGGACTCTCTGGCAGGCGACGTGTTCGTAGGCCGCCAGCGAGAGATGGACGACCTAAAAGCCGCGCTAGAGGACGCCCTGGGAGGCCGTGGACGGATGGTCACCCTGGTAGGAGAACCAGGCATCGGAAAGACCCGCACCGCTCAGGAGCTTGCTACCTATGCCGGTGCCGGACTCCGAGGTTGTCAGGTGTTGTGGGGCCGATGCTACGAGGAACAGGGCGTCCCGCCCTACTGGCCCTGGGTGCAGGCCATTCGGAGCTATGTGCGGAATTCCGATTCCGAACGCCTTCAATCCGAGATGGGCGCGGGCGCGGCGGACATCGCCGAAATCGTGTCGGACGTGCGAACACAACTGCCCGGTCTGCCCACACCCGTACAGCTAGAGAACCCGGAGCAAGCCAGATTCAGGCTCTTCGACTCGATTACAGCCTTCCTCAAGGCCGCATCCCAACGCAGACCTCTGGTCATGGTGTTGGACGACCTGCACTGGTCTGACCTGCCGTCGTTGATGCTCCTGCGGTTCATCGCCAG